>CALMZT010001111.1 GCA_937870805.1 uncultured Chloroflexota bacterium | reverse complement strand
ACTTTACAAGCTACTCACGTCATTTACGCGGGACGACACATTGGTCGTCCCCTACAAGTGTGAATTTGGAATTGGTTACTACAGAAGTCATAGAAATTTCATCCAGTGAAAGGAAAACAGGATGACTAAGGTTACGCAACTGCGAATTTACACCATCAACAAAGGCATGATGAACGAATATGTGCAGGCTTGGCGGACAGGCGTTGTGCCTTTGCGGCAGTATTTTGGCTTCACGATTGAAGGTGGATGGGTGATCGAGGGCGAAAATCGATTCGTATGGATTGTTTCGGCTCAGGGAACACAAGATATCTGGCTTGCCAAAGAACAAGCCTACTATACTTCACCAGAGCGCAAAGCGCTGAATCCTGATCCAGCCTTTTTCGTCGCGCATGTCGAAACGCGGTTTATCACCTCTGTGCTTGAGTAGATGCGATGGGTATCCTCACAGACGATATGAAGCGTGTCGTCAACGAGCAGCGGTTAGGCTTTGTGGCGACGGTATGTCCTGATGGCACGCCCAACCTTTCACCTAAAGGCACAACAACAGTTTGGGATGATGAGCATCTGGTGTTTGCGGATATTTGCTCACCTAATACTATTGCCAATTTGCGCGCGAACCCGGCGATTGAGATTAATGTGGTTGACCCGTTCGTGCGCAAAGGCTATCGCTTCAAGGGAACGGCAACTGTATACAATGAAGGGGCGCTGTTTGAGGAAGTGTGCGCGTTTTATCGAGAGCGCGGTACAAAAAGCCTTATTCAATCCGTTGTCTTAGTGAAAGTTGAACACGCACAGGCGTTGATTTCGCCTGTGTATGATTTGGGAGCGACGGAGGAAGAGGTGCGGGAGCGATGGGAACAGCATTTTGATAATTTAAAGCCCGCCTCTGGCTAAAGCCGAATGAATACGGTATGTGCGCTGAAGGATAGTGACTGCTAGTTGTCGCCAGAGGCTAAAGTCATCTGGCTGCCAAAGTGCCAAGTCCACTAAAGGGACTAGGGAGAGAAGCCGACTCTTAAGCATCATTGATCGGTCTGTGAACCATGGCTGGCGAACACGTTGGTTCTCAGGCATCAAAATAACGCTTAATGATTTCTCGCAGCGGGTTCAAAACCCGCCGCTAGACAACATCTGGAAACCTCTCAAGAGGTTGGTGAACCCACATGCAGCGCGAGAACAACCCTTTTAAGGGTTTCCAAACCACCCTTAGCCAGAGGTTTTGAACCTCTGGCGCGGGCAACCGCAGCGTTAAGGCTTATCTTGATGCCTGAGAACACACAGGTTCGCCCCTACGACTAACCCATTACCGCCACTGAAGGCGCTGGAAGTTCGCGTAAAAAAGATGCTTTGTGCCATTTGGTTAAAGAACATAAGTGTCTTAGCAATAAAGGATTTGTGCCAAAGCTTGTTAGGATTTTAGAGGAAAGATATGCAGATTAGCCTCACGATTAACGGCGAAAAGAAAACATTAGATGTGATGCCACATGAGCGTCTATTGAGGGTACTGCGTCGCGCGGGATATTACAGTGTGAAGTTTGGGGATGAGCATGGGCTGACGGGTTCGGACACTGTGCTGCTGGATGGGCAACCCGTTAATGCCCAAACGGTATTTGCGGCAAGCGTGGATGGGCATGAGATTCTGACGCTGGAAGGTGTCGGTTCATCGCGTGATTTACATCCTTTGCAGGAAGCATTTATTGAAACAGGCGCGATACAGTCAGGTTACAACACGCCCGCGCAAATCCTCGTCGCTTATGCCCTACTCAAGCGTCATCCAAATCCGACAGAAGCGGAAATCCGAGAGGCGCTGGCGGGCGTGCTTGATCGTGAGACCGGCTATGTGAAGCCTGTACAGGCAATCCTGCGTGCGGCGGCGGTCATGCGTGGTGAAGAAGTGCCGCCTTATGAACCGATGGAACGGGCTATTCCTGCACCGCCGGGATTGTTTGAATATCCATCGCCGTTTGAGCCGCCGAGCTATGGCGGAGATACAATTCTCACGCGCACGATTCCGGCAGTGATCGTGACGCCGCCGGAACTCAAAGAGAAGAAGGTCGTCGGCAAGTCAGAGCCGAAAGTTGATGCTGTTAAACTGGCAGTGGGCAAACCTGTTTACACGGATGACATTGAAATGCCAGGAATGCTGCACGCGGCGATGCTGACCAGTCCCCACGCGCACGCCATTATCAAACATATTGATGCCAGCAAGGCGAGAGCACTGCCCGGCGTTCATGCGGTGCTGACGCATCAGGATATTCCGCGCGTGAAATATGCGTCTGGTGGGCAAAGCTATCCGAACCCTCCACCCTACGATCAAGTGAGCCTCGATAACAAAGTGCGGCATGTCGGGGATCGGGTGGCGATTGTTGCCGCTGAAACGCCGGAGATTGCGCAGGAGGCGCTGCGGCTGATTGACGTCGAGTATGAGGTGCTGCCAGCGGTGTTTGATCCTGAAGCAGCGATGCAGGAAGGCGCGCCGATGATTCACGATGAGGAGGATACAGAGAAAATCCATGATGCCGCGCGCAATATTGTGCATCATATCGACGCGCACGCCGGTAATCCCGACGAACAGTGGGCGAAAGCCGATCATATCTTTGAGGGTGAGTACCACGTGCATCAAGTACAGCAGGCGAGTATTGAACCGCATGTGTGTGTGACGTGGTGGGATGAAGATGATCGTCTTGTCATTCGTACCAGCACGCAAGTGCCATTCCATGTGCGGCGTATGGTCGCGCCGCTGTTACGTTTGCCTGTGAAGCGCATCCGTGTTCTCAAGCCACGTATTGGCGGTGGGTTTGGCGGTAAGCAGGAAATGCTGATCGAAGACCTGTGCGCCCATTTGACGATTGCAACGGGACACCCGGTACGGTTCGAATACACGCGCGAACAAGAGTTCACCAGCGCACGCAGCCGTCACCCGCAGATTTTGCGCTTCAAGACGGGCGTTACCCGTGATGGCAAGATTGTCGCGGCGGAGTTGTACATCATCGGCAATACGGGCGCTTATGGCACGCATGGGTTGACGGTACAGATGGTGTCGGGTTTTCGCGGGTTGACGACGTATAACGCGCCCTACAGCCGCTTCATTTGTGATGTGGTGTACACAAACATTCCGACGCCCGGCGCGTATCGAGGTTACGGCGCTCCTCAAGCCTTATTCGCGCTGGAGGTGCATACCGAGGAAATTGCTCACGCGCTGGGTATGGATGTGCTGGAATTTAAGCGCCAGAACTGGATCAATGTTGGCGATCAACTGGTGATGGCTGTGGCATTAGGTGAAGGACGCGAGGGTATGCCGCAAGTCGTGACGACCAGTGCGTTAGCGGAATGCGTGGAGATTGGGGCGCGCACGATGGGCTGGTATGAAAAACGCGGGCGCGAAAAGAGCGTACCGGGCAAGCCACATCTGAAAACAGGTATCGGCGTGGCACTTGCCATGCACGGCACGGGCATCGCCGGGTTGGATATGGGCGCGGCGAGTATCAAGTTGAATGACGATGGTTCGTTTAATCTGCTGTTCGGCGCGACTGATCTTGGCACGGGCGCGGATACTGTGCTGGCGCAAATTGCGGCAGAGACACTGGGCGTGCCGCTCAATGATATTCTCGTGTATGCGGCGGATACGGATATGACGCCGTTCGATACTGGAGCGTATGCCAGCAGTACCACCTACATCAGCGGTGGCGCGGTGTTGAAGGCGGCGGAAAATGTGCGGGAGCAGATTCTGAGGCACGCCAGCAAACACTTCTTTGATGGCATCTCCATTGATGATTTGGAACTGGAAGATCGTAAAGTGGTGGCGCGTGATGGGCGGCATGTATCGCTGGAAAGGGTGGCGCTGCACAGCCTGCATCAAGCCGATCAGCATCAAATTATGGCAACTGCCAGCCACATGAGTGAGCTTAGCCCGCCGCCGTTTGCTGCTCAGTTTGCCGAAGTGACCGTCGATACCGAAACGGGACAGATCACTGTGGATCGGCTGTTGATGGCAGTGGATTGCGGCATCGCCATTAATCCAATTACGGCATCCGGGCAAGTGGAAGGCGGCATGACGCAAGCGCTTGGCTATGCGCACTGTGAGGAAATGGCATATGATGCCGATGGACAATTACAGGCGACGAGCTTTGGCGATTATCACATCTACCGAGCTAACGAAATGCCGGAATTAGACGTGATTTTCGTGGAGACGTATGAACCCAGTGGTCCTTATGGGGCGAAAGCCGTCGCGGAAATCCCGAAAGATGGCGTTGCGCCAGCGTTAGCCTCTGCGATTTTTGACGCTGTAGGGATACATCTCCGTGAAATTCCGTTCACGCCGGAACGAGTATGGAGGGCGCTGCATCAACGTAAGAATGGCTCAGATTCATGAGTTCTGAGTACGGGTGGTGTCTACCGGAGCGCAGCGTCTACGCAAAACTCATTGGTAGTGTCACCGTCGAAGATTTAAAGGCAGCGAGGCTATTTCACGCTATCTTTACGAATCCCATGCTGCCTCTGTTCCCTTGATTTTTGACGCGGTAGAACTCACAGGAATTGCTTTCAACATTGCTCCAGCCTGGCGAATTTTGACCTATTTAACTCACCTTACGCACTCTGAACCTGTGAACAAGGGGGTTAACCCCCTTGTCCGAACTGAACATGCGTAACATCAGTTAATAAAATAGGCAACCCTACACAGGCTGCCTATTCTCCTTAGTGTCCATTCACGGTTGCTGTTTCCAAGGCGAGATCGTGAAGGGCAATCACCGCACGCTTGAGATCACGTTCGTAGATGACAAATGAAATGCTGCACTCTGATGAGCCTTGCGCGATAGACAGGACATTGACTCTATTGTCACCCATCGCCGTAAACACACGTCCGGCAACTCCGGGCGTACCGCGCATCCCCGCGCCGACGGCTGTCACGATGACAACCTCTGCCTCAATTTCCACACTGTCAATATCATCTCGCGCTATCTCTTTCGCCAATTCGCTTTCAATGGAGGCTTTAACATCATTGACCTTATCTTCAGGCACGGTGAAACAAAAACTTTGCTCTGAGGACGACTGCGAAATCATAAGAATGCTTGCGCCCGCTTGTGCCGTTGCTGTGAAGGTTCGACCAGCGATGCCCGGTACGCCAATCATCCCTTTACCGCTTACCGTCAACATACCAACATTGCGGATGCTGGTAACCGCTTTGATTACCGTGTCTACCATTTCGCTTTCGGGTCCAATGAGTGTGCCGGGATGCGTTGGGTTGAAGGTATTACGGACGCGCAGCAGAATGCCTTTGTTGAGGATGGGCTGAACGGTTTTAGGGTGTAAGACTTTCGCGCCGTAGAAAGCCAGTTCACCCACTTCCTGATAAGACACATAAGGCAATACACGGGCACGTTTGTCGATGCGCGGGTCAGTGGTCATCACGCCATCTACGTCCGTCCAAATCACCAATTCTTCTGCACCGTTGTAAGCGGCAAAAATCGCGGCACTGTAGTCGCTGCCGCCGCGTCCTAACGTTGCGATTTGTCCATCGCGTGTTGCGCCGAAATAACCGGTGAGGATGGGAGTAATGCCACTTTCGATCAGGGGAACAAGTTTTTGCTGGATGAGCGCTTGAGTCTCATCCCAGAGGGGATTGGCACTGCGGAAGTTATTGTCGGTGGTAATGAACTGCCCCGCATCATAGGCGCGGGCGTTGAGCTTATGATGGCGCAGGGCTGCCGCGACCAACTTGCTGCTCATCCGTTCGCCGAGTGAGACAATCGCATCTACGACGCGCGGCGTGGCTTCGCCCATAATGTTAATTGCCTGACAGAGTTCTACCAGGTCATCCAGCAGCGCATTGATTTTTGCTGAGGTACTTTCACGATCAGCACTCGGCGGTACAAGCATATTCAGCGTTTCTTCGTGCCTATCGCGCAGCTTATCGGCAGTTGAGAGATAGCCCCATTTATCGCCGTTTTCTGCCATTTTGATAGCATTAAACAGGGCGTCAGTGACACCTGCCATCGCCGAGACGATCACAGTCAGTTTATCACCTGCTTCAACCGATTCGCGCACAATGTCGATGACATTCGAGATTGCTTCTGCACTGCCGACGGATGTGCCGCCGAATTTCATTGTGATGGTTCTCATGAGTACCCCTTGTCCTGGAAATAAAAAAGCGTGTGGGAGAGTTTCCCACACGCTTGAGCGAACGATTCTGGTCTAGCGTTCCTACGGCAAGCGGAAACTCCCCTTACTCCTGCGAGTAGTGGTAGTACCCATAGTCATAGTCATGCCGGAGGTCGTCAGAATGTAGATCATAGTTATTCGTTCAGATTTGATGACACTACGATAACGTGTTTGAGATCGTGTGTCAAGAAAATCCTTTAGCTTACCGGGGCGATTGCATCAAAATCGCGAATTGGGTCAAGGAAGGTCAGAAACGTCATTGTAGGGGCGAACCGGTGTGTTCTCAGGCATCAAAATAAGCCTTAACGCTTCCGTTGCCCGCGCCAGAGGTTTTGAACCTCTGGCTAAGGGGGGGTGGAAACCCTTAAAAGGGTTGTTCTCGCGCTGCATGTGGGTTCACCAACCTCTTGAGAGGTTTACAGATTCTGTCTAGCGGCGGGTTTTGAACCCGCTGCGGGAAGCA
>CALMZT010001110.1 GCA_937870805.1 uncultured Chloroflexota bacterium | reverse complement strand
TCACAAATCTCCTGTATCCTTAGAAAACCTACGGTGCCTCAACTGAGGGTGTCATGCGCTGCTTCACTTTAGTGACAATCGGCTTCATCGTTTGCTGAAGGATGCCGATGTCGTCTGTGCCGATGACTCCAAACAGAACATTGGTGGTCAAGAAGGCAGCGAACATGATGATTCTGTCGACAAAACCATCAAGGCTTACTGAGGGAATAATCATGATAAAGCAACTAAAAATTAGCAGCGGTTTCAAGTAGCTTGATACGTCAACAGCGATCTGTTTGCGTCGAATGAAATAGATGCTCAGTGGGTTGATTGCACCAATGCCGAGCAGCATCGCGATGGCTGCGCCGAGAGGTCCCCAGACTGGAATTAACACAAAATAACCCGCAAAACTCACCGCCGTCATCAGCATATTGATGAACGGAATACGCTTCGCTTCGCCCGCCGCCATCAGCGTATAACCCAATGTGCTATCGATAAGGATGAAAGTCACACCGAGCATCAACCACGAAAAGACGACTGCACTGCTGCGGTAAGTTTCCGAAAAGATCAAGCTGATGATATCGCCACCGAATAGGAAAACAATCAGAGAAGCACACAGCGTAGCGAAAGAAATCCAGCGCAGCGATGTATTAAGCAGTTTTGCTAGCTTAGCTTTTTCGCCGTTGGCGTAAAGTTTAGAGCCAAATGGTAAATAGACTTGCACGAAGGCTTCATAGGCGTCGATGATACTGTCGGGAATGCGGCGACCCACTTCGTAAAATGCGACTTGTACCGGACCGAGCAATACGCCAATCAAGAAGGTGTCGGCGCGCTGAAAGACGAAACTCATCATGTAGATCACCTGCGCTGGAAAACCTACTGTCAACATTTGTCTGAGCAGATGCCGGTCAAATTCAGGACGCAGGTCAATTTTTGCCATGAAGAAGGCAGGACCATAAGCCAGCAGGCGCGACAGCACTTTGGCAAGAATTAAGCCCAACATCCCCTGTCGCAGTACCAACACAAAGATCACAATTGCCGCAAAGTTAATGACACTGCTGACAATGTTGATCGCACCGATGAGCTTAAACTTAAACTCGCCTTGATAAATCGCAGTGAGCAGCTTACCGGAGGCTTCAAGGGCGACCATCACAGGAATGAAAATGAGAACATTAGGTTGCAGTGTCGCGTTAAATAAGGCAAACAGCAAGGGCGCGGCAGCAAAAGCGATAAAACTGGCAACCGCAATCGTAAAGATGCGGAAATAAATGGCGGTGTTGATGAGTTTGCGTTTACTCTCTGCGTCTTCACGGGAGGCAATCATCTTAATCACAGCAAAATTCAGCCCCAGGCTGGTGATTTCCCCAAGAAAGAGGCTGACCGTGATGATGAGTACAAACACGCCGACTTCCGCTGGTGGAAGGTTGCGCGTTGTTATCATGACACCGATGATGCCCAACACGGTCACGGATACTTTACCGAGACCGGTAAACAGCATCCCGGATACAAAGCGGGTGAGTATAGAATCAGACAATGCGTCCTCCAGTGATGAGGCTAAATTCAGGTTTTCGTTGTTGCATTGTAGCCAGAACTAGCGCAGGCGCTTTTAAAGGCAGCCCGCAGACATTTTCTAAGACTCAACCTTTACGAGTGGGTCTTCATTTAGCGCGATACTCCATGAAAGATCGCGGTAGATGACCTCTGTAATTCCAATCATGACTCCAAACACAGGCGTCCACGCCAGGTCTGTGAGAATAGGATCGACCAGCGCGCTCGTTAGAATGCCAATGAGTGACAGCGAGAAGCCAAGCACAATCGCTTTCATGCGTGGGTCGTGTAGATAGCGATAATATTTGATACCGCGCCTGACACTGATGAAGAATGCGACGATCAGGCAAATGTATGAAAGTAATCCTGCCTTGAGCAAAATCCACAGATGCGCGTTATGGAGGTAGCCACGTCCGTCAAACTCTTCCCAATCTAGCGTTGGGTCGAATGGGCGATATTGTGCGCCCATTCCTATGCCAAGTAATGGCGGCGGAGTGAGACGTTCCAAAGCGTATTCAGACTCAATAGCCCGAAAGTTCAAACTGCTGGTTGACAGGTTAGAATCGTAGGCGTTTTCGTAAGTATCAGCGCTGAAAACCGAAATCATCCGTTCAAAGGTTGATCTTAACAGTAATGCGCCCTCAGATTCTGGATCAAAGAACGCCAGAAGCGGCACGATGGATACGAGCACAATCATCACTAATGACCATTTCAGCAGGTTGATACGCACCTGACGATCTGTCACGACGCCGAAAATGACCAGGACCAGCATCGCGCTGATCCAGAAATTACGGTTGAACGTGAGGATGACAGCAACCGCCAGGGCAATCCACTGGATGACGGGCCATATTTTGAGCATCCGTGACCTGTCCAGCACCATCCACATCGTGAGCGTGATCAGCGCTACGAGGATTAAGTAACGTCCGGCAGGGACGAGCCGCGCGACCCCGTTCACCGCTTGACCATCTCTGGTGAGCGTTTCAACACGTCCGTAAATGAAGATGAATGAGCTGCCGATAGCGTATTGAACGATCATAGCGATGGCAACAAATGTCGCCAGAAAGAAGAAACCCCGTATCAGCACATCGAGTTGGCGCTTGTCGCGTATCAGGTTGACGATCACCAGCACCAACAAGTAGTAGGTGATGTAACGCATCTCTCTAAATGCGGGCTGGCTCGCTACTGTCGATTGCAGGATTGCCAAAAGGGTGGAGATCACCGCTAAGCCGAAAAACGCAAGCAGCGGCAGTGTTAGTGGTGAAAATGTGATCCTGAAATCAGGTTCACTGACAGAGCGAATAAAGATCAATGCGGCGTAGATGAGCAGTGCCGCGTCAAACACGTTCAAACTGCCGATCCCGATGGGAATTAACGGAACGATATTGACGTCGAAAATGGTCGAAAAGACAACAATCATGCTCAAAAACACGATTTCAGGATGTTTAAGAGCAACGAGCGCAGAGGCGATCACGACTAGCCCGATCAGAACTACGTTGGGGGAAACTAGAATGTTGGCAGCACCCAACGCTAAACCGATCAGACCTGCAATCGCGATCTGGGTCAGCGTGATATGTGATTCAAAGAACCTCCGCGCTCGAAAGCTTAACATAGCCACTAATTTTTCACCTCATCCGCGTAGTGGAGATAATAGTGGTGCTCACCTTCGATCTTGGCGTTATTGATGATGACGCCCAACACTTTGGCGTGTAACTTTTCCAGATGACGGCATGTTTCTTCAACGGCGGGCTGATGCGCCTGACCGCGCCGAACGACGAGCAGAACACCATCGACTCGTGGTATCAGTACAGAAGCGTCGCTCACTGCCAGAAATGCGGGCGTATCGAGTAGTACAAGGTCGAACTGCTTTCTCAGCAGCCCCAGGAGATCGGGCGTTAAGCGCTTGGTGAGCAGTTCTGACGGCGCAGGTGGCAAATTACCGCTGGTCATCACACTGACGCCAAATGCTGTGTCCTGTTGAATAGCATCAAAGAGGCTGACCTTGCCTTGCAGCACTTCGCTTAAGCCGATGTTATTCGGTAGTTCAAAGATTTTATGCAGCGTTGGCTTGCGCAGATCAGTATCAATAATCAGCGTATTGATGCCCGCCTGCGCCAGACTGAGTGCTAGACTTGCCATGATAGTCGACTTGCCTTCCTTTGGCTCTGCGCTCGTGATCAACAGTGTGCGTACTTTCGTCACCAAGGATGACGGGTTCTGAGGATCAGTGTTCGGCGCGAACAAGTTCACCCGCAAGCGGCGGAATGCTTCGCTTTCAAAAGACTTGCCATTGAAAAAGGTAGGCTTTGGATTGCCGGAGTATGGAATTTTTCCCAAAAGAGGGTAGCCCGTTACCTGTTCGATCTTCTGATTTGACGACAACCGATGATCCATCAGGTGGAACAGCAGGCTTAAACCGAGTCCGCCGACGATGCCGACGAAAGCGCCGAGCGTCAGGAACAATCTTGTATTGGGACCGGAAGGTACTGTCGGGACGCGCGCATCATCGACAATGGACGTTGTGGTCGCTTCCAGCATGTCGCGCAGGCGAAGGGCACCATACTGGCTTGCCAACGAGTCGTAGCTGCCTTCCGTTAATGTTATTTGACGGTTGATGCTGTCAATGGCGTCGGCGTCGGCGTTTGTGTCGATGAGCCGCTGGCGTTCCGCGCGCAGGTTCGCTAACTCACTGTCAATCTGAGCAAGCACCTGTGTCAAAATTTGCTGCGACGGCACATTGTCGTTGGTGAGCCAAGCCTGTTCCTGAATCAGGCGCGCCAAAATGTTTGCTACATTTGCCGCCCGAACCGGGTCAGAGTCTTCAACCACGATTTGCAGTAGTTCGGTGTTCACCAGAAAACTGACCTTAAGCGAAGGCAGTTCGTCAAGTTGAAGTTCTGCCATCATTCTGTCGAGCACAGGGCGACTCGTCGCCAGCGAGGCATAGGTATTCATGAGGCGATCTGCATAAACTGGGTCGCGCACGAGCCAAACGGCGTCACCACCGATTGCGGTTAGGACGCGCACGGTGGCTTTGGCTTGGTAAGTGGCGGGCAGCATTTTCACACCGATGACGGTAACTGCCATAGTGACCAGGAAGGTCACGAGGAAAATCCACTTACGCTCCCAAAAAATCTTCAGATAAGGTAAGAACTCCATAGGTCAACTTCCTATACTCACTACCTGTCAAGAGAATTGGCGCAAATAACACTTGCGCCAATCGTGTATGCGACTGCGATAGGGTTGGCAAAAATGCTAGTCCGCAGCAGTCTCCACCGGATTGTAAGGAGCCAACAGCGGTTCACTGTCTGTATTCACCATGAATGTCTTGATTGCGTCAACGACATATTCGATCTGCTCCACAGTCAATTCTGGGAACATCGGCAGGGATAGGCATTGATCGGCGTAAAGTTCGGTGATGGGGAATGCCCCTCGCTTGTAGCCCAAATCTTTGTAGAAAGGCTGTAAATGAATGGGTATTGGATAATGAATGCCGGTTGCGATACCCTGTTCAGTTAGATATTGTTTCAAGTCATCACGATTACTTACACGGATGACATACAAGTGCCAGACTGACTGTGCGTCCTGAGAGACAGCAGGTGTAATCACGCCGCTATCTGCCAGCAGTTCATTGTAGAGGCGTGCGTGCTGCTGACGTAAGGCATTCCAGGCGTCGATGTACTGCAACTTGACGCGCACGATTGCCGCCTGCATGGTATCAAGACGATGATTATGCGGCGCAAACTCGTGAATGTATTTTGCGACCTGTCCGCAGTTGCGCATCGCCCGCACCCGCCGCGCCGTCTCAGCATTGTTCGTCACTAAAATGCCTGCGTCGCCGCTGGCACCAAGGTTTTTGCCGGGATATAAGCTAAACCCCGCCGCATCGCCTAACGAGCCAGTACGCTTGTCTTTGTACCATGCACCGTGAGCCTGTGCTGCGTCTTCGATCACGACCAAATCGTACTTGTCGGCAATCTTCAGAATGGGGTTCATGTCTGCTGGTGCGCCGTACAGATGAACCGGAATGACCGCTTTTGTGTGCCAGTTGATCGCATTTTCAAGCTGAAGCGGGTCCATGTTGTAAGTGATAGGATCAACATCGACCAGAACAGGCTTCGCTCCGCAGAACGTGACTGCTGCCGCCGTGGCGATGAAGGAATTTGCGGGAACAATCACTTCATCGCCGGGACCGATGTCGTAGGCTTTTAACAGCAGCGTGAGTGCCGACAAGCCGTTATCAACGCCTACTGCATGTTCGACGTTGCAGAAAATGGCAAATTCTTCTTCAAGGCGCTCGACATCTTCGCCCAAAATAAAGTCTGCGCGTTCCAAAACGCGGGTGATTTTGGCGGTAATTTCGTCCATGATCGAACGGTGCTGCGCTTTTAAATCGACAAATGGTACCTGCATAACAGCCTGTCTCCTCTTATTTTCAATAGTCACTATTAATCACCAGCGAGCGCAACAGTGCTAATCATCGGCGTCGTGTATTGAGCAGCGCCACCATTTTGCAGCGATTTTTCTGCGGCTTCCAAAAGCTGGACAACTCTCAAACCGTTGTAACCATCTGTTTGCGGGGTGGTGCGGTTGATGATGCTGTCCAAGAAGTGCTGGCATTCCATCCGCAGCGGCTCAGAGAAAGAAATGTGAGGGGTAATCACATCACCATAACGATAGCTCCAGTGGAATTCTTCAAGCGTTTCGGTGTAGGGTGGGGGGTTCACGCCTTTGTCATAAATCTTGATGCGTTCTTCTTCAATATCGTCGTAAACGACCATCTTCTGGCTGCCGACGACAGTAGTACGGCGGATTTTGCGTGGGCTGAGCCAACTCGACTGAACATGGACGATTACGTTGTTGGGGAAGCTCAGGTGCATGTACACAATGTCGTGAACGCCGCGCTGGACGCAAGCGCCGCCATGCGCGCTCACGCTGATCGGCATCATCCCCAAAAGATACAGCACAATCGAAAGATCGTGCGGCGCAAGATCCCACAGTACATTCAGTTTGCGTTGGAACAGACCAAGATTAGCACGCACCATGTCGATGTAATAAACATCGCCCAATTCGCCGCGATCAATGAGCTGCTTCAGGCGGATGACTGCCGAGTTGTATTCAAAGGTGTGTCCGACCATCAGCGTGCGGTCATTCATTTCAGCAATACGAATCAATTCCTCGGAATGTCTGCTGCTGAGGGTCAACGGCTTTTCGACCAGCACATGCAGCCCTTGCGATAAGCAGCGATAGGCAATGTCGAAATGTGTTGCCGGAGGTGTCGCGATCACAACGGCATCCAAGCCCATCTCAAACAAGTCTTCGTAATTGTCGGTGACTTCGACGGCGGGATACCATGTCTTGACTTGTTGCAGACGATCTTCCCTTTTATCAGCGACAGCGACCAGCGTGGATGAAGGGATTTCCATAAAATTGCGAATGAGATTGGGACCCCAGTAACCACATCCAATGGCGCCTACTCGAATTTTGTTCATATAAACTACTCCTAAAATAACTGGTTATAAGGCTAACGAGCGCCTTTACCCCGAAAAACAACCCAAGGGGCCTTCCATAAAATCATCATATCCAGCTCAAGCGATTGATTTTCGATGTATTCGATGTCCAAACGCACCATCGTATCGAAATCGACTGAGCTTCGAGCGCTCACCTGCCATAATCCGGTGATGCCTGGTAGCGCCTCTAGCCGCTTCAGGTGCCACGGTTCGTAAACGTCAATTTCATAGGGCAGTGCGGGTCTCGGACCGACCAAACTCATTTCTCCCAAGAGCACATTCCACAACTGCGGCAGCTCATCCAATTTGTAGCGTCGCAGCA
>CALMZT010001109.1 GCA_937870805.1 uncultured Chloroflexota bacterium | reverse complement strand
AACCGCTGTTGAGAAGCTGCCGGATTTGCTGCATTCCGGGGTCTTTCGGATTGTGGTAACGCTCGGCTTCATCAATGCCGACGGTACAACTTGTGTAGTGGATGAGGCGGAACATCGAAGGTCCAGTGGGGTCGGAAGTCGTGACCATATTGAACGCCAACGGCTGCAAGACGCGCAGCACTGTGCTTTTGCCACTGTTCTTCGGACCATTCAGCGCCACTTCTTGATTATTGATGGTGATAATTTGCTCATCTGACAGGCGGCGTAGTTCGCGGGTGCTGGTGACGAGATAAGGCTGTGTATTCAGTCTGTTCCCTTTCGTGCGCTCAATGACTGACACTGTGACCATCGCTACATCGCGGCGAAAACCTAAGGCTGGCGAAAGTATCGGAATGCTGTCGCTCAAGACTTCGGGCATATCGTCACCTTCTTGCTGCTCCTGTTTTTGCGATTGAGATGCTTTGAGCATTTCGCTAAACGTGCGTCCCTTCACCTCAATCTTCGCCATCAGGCTTTTGAACTCCGCCAGCGCGAAATCGTCCAATCCAGCGGCATGGGTGAACAGCGTACGGATGGCATCCTGACGCGCCAACCCTTCTAATGCCGTGATATGCCGCACTTCAACTGCCATCCAGCTTTCGGCTTGGTTGAGCAGCGCCAGCCCATCCTCTGCTGCTGCCCCTTTTTGCAGCCATTCGTTCACATCTTTCACATCGGATGGCAGGGTTGGCAGATACGTTTCGCCTTTCAGCGTCAGGGCAAGACTGCAACTTTTGGTACGGGCATCATCTGTATTGTCCAGCGCGACGAATAGGCGTGGATGTGCTTTCAACCGATTTAGCAGGTCGTCCGCTGCCTGCATTCCCCCGATTGCAACTGCCGGAATGCTCCATTCCGCAAACGTAAGCGCATCCGCCTGACCTTCAACGATGACGACCTGTTCCGCTTGCGGACTGTAGAGGTAATTGTAGTACGGTTGGCGTTCACCAATGATTTCACGCGGCGGATTATAGTGTTTCTTGCCTTCAATACTGCGCCCACTGAGATAGATCAGGCGACCTCGCTCAACATGAATGTAGACGATCATGCCCGGTGGAAATTTTTGTATGACTGTGCGCCAACTATCAGACAGGTTGAGGTCTTCCAACAACGCGCGTTTGTCCTGCGGCATGTAACCAATCCTTGCCGCCTTGACTGTGGATACTTGCCAGCCTCGTTTCTGTGTGACATAAGTGAGGGCGGAAGCTGTATTCAATAGTGTCTCATGCAGACGCTGAACAAGCTGGCGTTCCCCCCATACGGATGACTGCTTAAAATTGATATTTTCTTCTAGTGTAATACCAGCACGCTGCGCCAGGTAGCGCACGACTTCCATAAACTGTGTTGCGTCACGGTTGTTCCACACGCCTAATGACAGCAGATACCGTCCGACAAAATCAAACACATCGCCCTGCTCGCCACGCGAATTGTCGGGTAAAGAGGTGGCGTTACCACCAACCCCCTCCCCTAAGAACCGTACTTGAAAGTTTCCCTTCATACGGCTCAAGCCTTTCGAACGCCCCGCTCAGCGGGACGCGGTTTCTCAACGTGTAAATCTTGGCTGTGTATCAACCGATGGCAGTTGGGATGAAGCAGAACCAGATTTTCGTTCTTGCTCGAACCCCCTAATGCCCGTTCGGTGATGTGATGGACATGCCATCCAGTGATTTCCGTGATGCGCTGCTGACAGACCGGGCATACCCCTTCTTGTTCTTTCCACAGACGGACAAGCTGCCTGCGTTTGCTCAGGTTGTTGACCATTTTCACGCCGAGGCGTTTTTCAAAGTACACTTCCCAAGCTGGATCGAACGGGTTGGCATTCCCTTTCACCTTGATATGGCGACGTATAGGAATGCTCACGGTGTAGAAGAGGTGTCTTACTCGACCGCCATGTTCCCCAAAGAACACCCAGTTGCGTCCGTCGAGGGTTGTGAAGTATTTCTGCTTCACCCATCGTCTGGACTTTTGGGGATGGCGGCGTTTTGCCCAGCGCCAGAGCGCTTCAAAGATGGCGTAGTCTATTCGTCGGAAGATGTCTTTGCTCACAGCATGGCGATGATAGTTCGCCCATCCTCGTAGGATAGGGTTCAAAATGAGGATGAGCTTGCCGGGTGGCATATGTTTGTTGGCTTTGATGATGCTTCGAACTCTGGCAAGGAACGTCTTGATGTTTTTCTTGGAGGGTTTGATAAGCAGTTTGCCATTGTCGTACTTGCGAACGTTCTGCCCAAGAAAGTCGAACCCGTCCTGAATATGGGTGATGAGGGTCTTCTCCTGAGAGAGTTCCAGACCCCGTTCTCGCAAGAATTGCTCAACCAGCGGTTTGACTTCGTTTTCCAGCAGTTCTTTAGAACTCCCGCTGATGATGAAGTCGTCAGCATACCGTATCAAGTTGACTTTGGCTTTTCGACGGCGTTCCGTATCTTTTGGATAGCGAGTTCTAAGGAGTGTTTCTAATCCATCCAAGGTCATGTTAGCCAGAACCGGTGAGGCAATACCGCCCTGTGGTGTGCCTTCCTCGGTTGGGTGAAGCATATTCTTTTCCATGTACCCGGCTTTGAGCCATTTGTGGAGAATGATTTTCTCCATTAGGATGTGAGCCAACAACCACTCATGGTTGATCCGGTCAAAGCAGGCTTTGATGTCACCTTCCAGCACCCATTCTGCCTTTTGGTTGCTGCCAGAGAACACGATGAAACATTGTTCGATGGCATCGGCAGCATTGCGTTCTTTTCGGAAGCCATAGGAGTTAGGGTCGCCTGTGACTTCTGCGACAGGTTCAAGTGCCTGTAGGTAGAGTGCTTGCATTGCCCGGTCATGCGTCGTTGGGATGCCGAGTGGTCGCTGTTTGTCATTGCTCTTTGGAACGTATGTTCTTCGCAATGGCTGCGGTCTGTACCCCCGTTGGTGCAGGGTTGCGACCGCTGTCATCTTCTTATTGGGCGTATCCCAGATTACTCCATCTACGCCCGGTGTGTTCTTGCCTTGATTTTCCGTCACTCGCTTGACTGCCAACACTTTGGCACTATGCGAGCGGGTCAGCAGTCGTTGCAAGGCTTTCACCTTGCCCCATCTGCCTTCCTGATGGAAAAATCAAAACGAACACGAATGATTTACCTCAACAATGGGCTTAAGCCCATTGTTCGCAGTCTAATTGATTTCTCCATGAGTTGCCTTCACAATACGCGCTTGCAGCCGACGCACGTTTTCATGGGCGGACTGCCAGTCGATGCTGTGCCAACCTCCCACTTCCTCGTGAGAGACCGCACCAGTAGTTGTGTCTACTGTCATCTGCTTTGTCTCCTTTATCGGTTTCTCAAACTCTCTTGTGATAAAAGACCGGATGGAAGTCTGCCCGCTTTCGCGTGGGATGATGTTGGTTGCTGCCGCAATCCCTATCCCGCCCATTACAGGCTGGCATTCGCTTTCTCCATCTTCCTGTACCCGCAACGTCGTCGGTTCACCTTACGGTTGCCTACCCCGAAGGGAACGTTACGGGCTTACCGTGTTCATTCTGAGTAACCGGATGGGTTAGGTGCCTCTCTATCCGCCAGTGGCTTTTGGTGTCCGTGACAGAAGATTTTGGAGCTTCTGTACCAGCCACGTCCCCATTTTGGGTCGAGCCTGTCAGCGCCTTTGGCTCGTACTTTCTTGATGACGGTTACGAGAATTCGCATGTGCTGCCCATACCATCCACCCTAGCCCCTATCCACCTTTGCGCTGGCAGAACCACCCTCTCCTCACGGTTCGGATGGCAGTCGGATGACTGTGGGATACTTTGTCAGCGGGCTTCACACGGTTCGTTGCCTCACCGCATTACCGCTTAGGGTATTGCTGACGGAACAGCAAGTTCGTTTCAGGCTCATGCCTGTCGAACAATTACTCAGAACGCTTCACGTCGCACCCAAAAATAGAAACCCGTGTTGGGCACGACCACTAAACTGTCATGCTCGATGCCAACAAAGCGGGAGCCGGACTTTTTCAACGCAAATTTCTCTGCTACTACATCCTCAATGGGGTTGTGGGAGCGTATTTGCTCCAAATCCAGTGTCATCTCAAAACCTCCGGGCAACAGGCAAAGTTGAATAAAGGTCGTGTTAGAAAAACACGACGAAAGCTCGAAAATCAGTTGCAGGAGATTGGAGGTTGTGATACATTGGGAGTGTTGAAGTCGCCAATGTATTATCCGCCTGCCGCCCACCCGCCTTGTGTGAAGTGGGCTTTTCACTTATTTAGGTGGACTGCGAGAACGATTGAGCATTTTCTTTCTCCAAAAGGTTTACGCGCGTATACCTTTATTCACCTATCAGACGACTTTTCACCCGCATCAAGAATTCAATGGTTGTGTCAATTCGAGCGCGGGCCATCGTTGCAGTTTTTTCTTCTGAGATTAAACCACGCACAAAGTCATCCTCATCGTTGTCGTTGATTGCTTTCATCGACTTTACGAAGCGTTTTACTTGCGGTGATGAAGTCTCCGTATGTTCGCTGCCATCTTCCCGGAGACCTCGTTCACAAATTTCCTGTACCTGTCGTCCGGTCAAATTGAACTGAATGATTTGTTGAACCATCTCAGCTTGAACATCATACGGAAGTTGCAAAACGGGTCGCAGCCGAAACTCATCAATAGCGTGACGATCAGCGATTTCTAGCGCCTCGTCTGATAGTTGTAAGAGCGATTTGTATTGACGGAATCGCCCTTTGTCGATCCCACCCATCGCTGACAAAATTGTCTCCGTATATTCCCGTTTGCCACGCAGGTCGAGTTCCAGCGCCTGACGATAGAAATCGTTAGGAACTGCGGCATTCGGGATTTGATAGTCATGCACGGTCAGCAGAAGTAGGGCAGCTTGCCGCGCCATTGCTATCGCGGATAAGCCACTGCGGGCGGTGTTCTCTTTGGCCTGCCGAAAGACTGACGAGCGCTCTATCGGGATGATGATGCACGGTATCATCCCATCGCTGTTATAGCCCGATATGAAATCGCGGAGCAACCACGTCGCCCAGTAGCGGCGCTCGCCTGTCTCAATCCGAAACTGCTGCGTCACGCCTTGCGAAATATCCACCACAGTCAGTGGATTAACCTGCCCATCGTCACGGATGGTGATGGCAAGGTTGACCAGATCGTGGAGCAGTTGCTCTTCGGGGGAGAGATGGACTGCCTGTTCTTCATCGCTCTCATCGTCCGGGTTGGGTAGTAATTCCAACACGTTATTGAAAGGTCGCCCTCGTTGACGTGCGGCGACCTGGACGAGTTGAACCAGTTCCTTGAGCGCTTGGGTTGGTGTGAGGCGATTGCTATGAAAAGCGAAGTGCAGCGGCTCTGGCAGCACGCGGCGCGGTTGCACTGGATCAGGGCGCACCATCTCAAGCAGCAGGCGTTCCACGCGAATGCTGTTATCTTCGAACTGCTGCGGATTGCCCAGCAGCAGTTCTTCGGTCACGCCTCCGAGCAGCGCATTGATGCGCTGAGTTTGGTTCTTCGGTGGCATTAGACACCACCCTTCGCTATACGCTGCACCAGCTTGCCCACAAACTGGGCGTATGCCTTACTTGCGGGCGCTTGGGGGTCGTAATTGAAAACACTTTGATGGTTCTGATGGGCGTAGGACACGGCTTCGTTCGCTGGAATGATGCCGACCAGCAGCTTACCCAAGACGGTGTGTGTTTTGAGTTCATCCAGCAGGTGGTTGTGTCCCCGGATGCGGGTGTTCATCTTTGTGATCAGAATGCCACTCACCCGCAGGTTCGGCTGCCGCCAGCCCTCGCGGATGTCATTGATTTTGCCGATGACGCTCATCAAGCCAACCGTTTCCAGATAGCGCGGTTCCACCGGCACAATCGCATCTGTTGCGGCAATCAAGCCCATTTCGGTCATGAGAGAGAACGAAGGGCGGGTATCAATGACAACGGCAGCGTAACGATTAATGATGCGGCTCAAAGGATCAGCGAGACGATAAGGCGCACCGGCAATACCCATCAACTCACGCTCCGCGCCTTCCAGCATGGGGGAGCCGGGCAGCACATGCAGATCGGCATCCCACGTCGATTGCACGATGCAGTTGAGAAGGGTCTGTGCCGCGTTCTGACGATCTGCCATCAGCACCGTGTACAGACTGTTGTCTGTGCCGTAGTCCTTCGTTCCCGTCGTCACGAGGGTGGCGTGTGCCTGACTGTCGGTATCAATCAGCAGCACACGAGAATTGGGTGCGCCTGCGCGTCGCAGCATTCCTGCAATGCCCAGTGCGGTATTGGTGGCGGATGTCGATTTCCCGACACCCCCTTTGTGGTTGGTGAAAACAAAAACACGAGTCATGATTGAGAATTCCTCCGCTTAACGCAGTGATTTGAACGAAACCGTCTGCGAAACCAACGAACTGCCAACCCATGTTATGCTGTGGGACGGGAGCGCCGTTAGCCTCCGCGACGGTACTTCAAGGTGGGTCGAGAGAGCTAATCCCTCTCTTGGCTCACCGCAAAGTCAAACCTGATGCTAGGAGGTCTCCAGAAGAGCAAATTGTGCGTTCTGGGGGAACGCGATACATTGGAGGAATTCAATTAGTAGGATATTGAGAGAGGACAGATGTTCGAGTTCTTTCCCGTTAGGGTCACTGTAGGCTCAAAAAGCGCTTCTATCCGACTAGAAGCGTTTTTTCTTGCCTGTTGATGTTCGAGTCTCATTAGTTAGTTCGTGGAGATACACTAAAATTCATGCGTTTCTTTAGAACCTATTTCATTAGGGGAAATAATCCGCAGCCCTTGTTAGTTGGAAGTTGCAACTGCATGAGTGTGGTTACTTCCATCACTACCCACTAAACCGCAGTAACTTAGGTGCCCTTTGTATTAAAGTCGAAGTGTTTCTCGACTCCATTTTCTAAGTAACAAATCTCCATCTTTGATTCTAAGAAGTCAACCTTTAGTTCAGCCCATGTTTCAACATTCTCCCAACGGATATCTAGTACCGAAGCGGCACATGCAAGCAATGAGAATGTCCCTTGAAATGCTGGGTGTTCGTTGCGGAATTGGATTAGCTTCAGTAGGGTATGTACAACGGGTCTGGTGAGGGCGGCTTGCACTTCGTCCCAATTGTAGTAGTGACGATTGATGTCCCTGCCGACCTTCGTTTTTTCCAGTAAAGCCATGTCATTGGTGCCTGCCAGCAAACCCACGTAATAGACTTGGGAAATGCCTGGTGCAAAGAACTGAATGGCACGGGCAATCAGATAGTCACGATCATTTCGACCCAGCGCATCATAATAGGTGCAGTTGACTTGATACAGGTCGAGGTTCGAGGCGGCATGTCCGGTGGCGCTCCGACTCTGACCGCCACTTTTCTCGTGAATCGTCTCAACCAGTAGGTCCAACTCGTTTTGTGGGATCAACCCGGGCAATTCCGAACCATCGGACTCAGTTGCAGCGCCAATATCTATGACACCAATCCCATCATGAGTGTCGAGTACCGTGACCGCATTACGGGGGCTGATCGCCAACCATGCCTTGAGGTGTCTTGCAGTCTTATTGAAGAGTGCATGGAGGATCAGGGGAGGTAGTGCGAAGTCGTAGACGCGATCTACCTGGCGGGCGATCTCAATCTGCTTGCGGTAATGGGAGTGGATTTCCACCAACACTTCCAGATCAAGTGATTGGGCATATTGAGTCAGTTCCGCGATGAACGCAAAGGTTTCAGGGATCATAAAGCAGCTTGTTCCTGGTTTCTTGATTGCGTAGCCTACCGCGTCGAGTCGAACCGTCCTGATGCCGTGTTCATGAAACGTTTGTAAGATCGACTTCCAGTATGCATCCCCCTGTGGATGTCGCACATTAATGTCGATCTGTTCACTGGTGAAGGTTGTCCACAGAATAAATTTCTGTCCGTTCGATAAGGTGATGGTCGTGAAGGGCAAACTGGGACGTGGGCGATAAATCCGCAGCAAATCAGCTTCGGTTGCGCCGTTGGGGAACACGCTGCCATACGTCAGGAACATCCCATAGTATGGCGATTGGTCGCCGTTCTGGAGAGAATCCTGAAACTGGTGCGATTGGCTTGAAATATGGTTGACGATCAGGTCGGCGGTAATATCAAGGTTATGGCTCAGGGCGGCGATGTTATCCCATGTCCCAATAGCGGGATCGACAGTCGAATGGTCAATGGGATCAAACCCGGCATCGGCACCATCGACGGGATAAAAAAACGGCAGGATGTGCAGGCCGCCAAAAATGCCTTTGAGCGGGCCATCGAATAAGCGCTCCAGGTCTTCCAGGTGGTCGCCGCCGAGACGGTTTGCGTAGGTTATCAAGTGAACGCAGTTACGCATCGAAAATCCTTATGGGGGTAGCGTGTTTGTTGTTAGTCTTTTATGCCGTTGGATGCAACA
>CALMZT010001108.1 GCA_937870805.1 uncultured Chloroflexota bacterium | reverse complement strand
ATCTTCCGTTACCATGTCACCGCAGAGCTACGCGCAGATTCTGGGCGAAAGTATCAGGGCAATTCGTGCTATAGACCGCAACACATTCATCATTACTGGTGGACATACCAGCGGTCCAGGAAATGGACCCAATTATGCGCGTGCGACCTTAGCCGCGCTGCCGCAGGGAGTTCTGCCGGATGGTATCGCCTCACATCCTTATGGGCGCGGCGCAAATGCGTCGATCTATGCACCGTTTGGCAGCATTGATGATGAGATACGCGGATACGCCGCTGTCATGCCGGAGCGTCCCATCTGGATTACCGAGTGGGGTGTGCTGGATCGACCCAACGATAACCCGGCAGACATCGCGCGTTATGCCATCGACTTCATCACCTATCTGCGCACGCGCTATTCAGGCAAGGTGGCGACGGCGATCTGGTACGCATGGGCGCAGGGGATGCATAACGGCTACGGCTTGGTTGGTGCAGATGACCAGCCCCGCCAACCGCTGTACGACCAGTTTTTACGAGCGTAACCATGTGCACGGCTTGCACGCGCCTGATCGTGTTGTTTTCGCTCGTCAGTGCTGCTGCGAGCTTGGCAGCGCAGACGATGGGGTGCGTGCTGCCTGCCGATGGACAGATTATGTACGTTTCGTACACGCAGGGGATTGGGACGCTGTATGCTTATGATGTGACGCTGCGCATGACGACGCAAATTCCTGGACCTCGTTTTTCCTTCCGATCAGGTCCCGCGTGGGAGAGTGATGGGCAGCGCTTTGCTTTTACACGCGAAAATGACGTGTACATGAACAACGTCAACACCGGCGAAACGATCAATTTGACAACCAGCACGGCGTTGGATGGCTCTCCCGCATGGTCGCCCGATGGCTTAACGCTGACGTTCGTCTCTGACCGTAATTTCGTGAACTACGATCTGTATATGCTTAATCTGGTTGATAAGCAGGTTTCGTATTTAGGTTATCACAGTTCGGATGAAGATCAGCCTGTATGGTCACCAGACGGCAGACGATTGGCGTTTATCAGCAATCGGGACTTCAATTACGAAATTTATGCACTCGATCTTGAGACAGGGCGCGAACGTCGTCTGACACGAAACCGCCAGCTTGATTATTACCCCGTATGGTCGCCGGATAGCCGCGCCATTGCTTTTACCACCGGGCGCGACGGCAATCTGGAGATTTACGTGATGAACGCCGACGGCAGCGAACCGCGCAATCTGACGAATCATCCATCAAACGATCAGCGTCCGATGTGGTCGCCGGATGGCACACGCCTTTTGTTCGTTTCCGAACGCGATGGGTTGAGCGAGATTTACATGATGAACCGTGATGGGACAAATGTGCAGCGCGTAACCCATAACAACCGCCGTGACTCGTTTCCTGCGTGGCTGCCGTAATGCGGGTTTGGTTAATTATTATTCGTTTGGCGGCGTTCCTCCTCCTGTTCAGCATCGTCGGCTGCGTTTTAGCCCTTACTTTTGGCACGACACTCGTTCCTGCTGATGGCATTCTGGGCTACGCTCATTATCCAACCGGGCGTGTTTTTGGCAATCTGTATTTGCTTGATCTTGCGCGACAGGTGAATGTACGAATCGCCGTCGGCATCTCAAATTATGCGCCGCTGGCATGGTCACGAGATGGCACACAGTTGGCGTTCGCGGATACGGATGGCGAAGATTTAGAACTTTATGTGCTCGATTTGACACAGCAGCGCCCTGATGGAAGACAGGGACGCGCACTGACGAATAACGATGAGCAAGATGCGTTCCCTGCCTGGTCGCCTGATGGCAGTCAAATTGTGTTTCAAGCGTTTCGTAACGGGCGCTCCGATTTGTATGTGCTGAATGTGGACGATGGACAGGAGCGAGCTGTCGTCAGCGATCAGGACTATGAATACGCGCCTGCGTGGTCACCCGATGGCAAATTCATCGCCTTTGCGTCGATACCGCCAGAGCGCGGCTATGGCTTATACGTGCTATCGTTGGATACCCTGCGTATACAATACATTGCTGATTTACCGGGAGCGAGTTTGATGGCATGGTCGCCAGACTCAACGCAGTTCGTTTTTGCACCTACGAGTAGAGCAGGGTTGTACCATGTGGATATTGGCTCACAACAGGTTACGCCTTTAAGCACTGATCTTCATTCAGACGAAGGCAACGGTTTCGCCGTGTGGTCACCCGATGGGACACGTATCGCCCTGGTGTCCGATCACGAGGGCGGAAGCTGGATTTACATCTTGAACGCTGATGGCAGCGACGTGCGCCGCGTTACGTCGGGGGAGGGTTATTCGGCGTCTCCGGCGTGGTTTCCTTAACGGCAGCGTACTGCGCGCCAAGCAAACCGAATATCCACCAGCATAAAAATGCGAAACGATCTGACAGTGGAATGGCGTCGGCTAAGCCGAAGATGTTGTGTGCCAGCACGCCACCGCACACCGCTAGTGCTGCTACACGCGCTTCGGCATTCCCATTTTTCCAGATGAACCACAGTGTATAGACCGCGGCGATGTGCCATCCCAGGTAGACGATCAATCCCGGTATGCCTAAATCAGTGCCGACTTGCAGCCACTCGTTGTGAGTATGGACCAGCACATTAGGATTCACCTCAGGTACAGGGTACATGCTGCGCACAGGCTCGTAGCGGAAGAATGAGATGCCCACGCCTGTAAGAGGATGGTCGCGGATCATTTCCAGCGCGCTTTGCCAGATACGCAAACGCGGCGCGATGCTTTCGTCGGCTTGCGTGGCGACGTTGCCAGCAGCGGTGTCACGATCACCTTCAGCATTGGGGACAACAGGCACGACAGCGACGGCGAGGATTTGCAGCACGCCGATAGCGAACACCGCCGCGATGCCGACAAAGCGCCAGTAACGGCGCAGCAGCAGCCAGCAGAGAATAGCCAGCGCCAGCAGCACACCCAACAGCGCGGCGCGGCTTTGCCCTAAAAACAACGCTGTGCCCAACAGTAGAAAGGCAAGCGTCACTTCATCGCGGCGCGGCAGTCTATCACGCCAGCGATACAGCGCTACACCTGCCATCAACGGCACGATCCATGCCAGCGCCCCTGCAATTTCGTTGGCATTGAAGCCGCCTTCTGCGCCGGGGAAGTTGCCAACTTTGGGCAGCGCGTCGGTGATGAAGGCGAACTGCTTGGCTTTGTCGGGCCATTGGGTTGTGCCCAACGCCAGCAAGCCTAAGCCCAATGCCGCCCATGTGCTGAGGCTAATGAGTCCTTGCGTCGAGTGATATGTGCGGGCGTATTCGACGCAGGCAGTGAAGATGGCAAAGCCCAGCAGCGGACGCCCTAACATCACCCAACCGCGTGTGTAGGGCGCGGAGGCTAGACCATCGGCGGCAAGGGATAAACCCAACATGATATTGATGACGACGAGCACGACATACGCTAAGAGCCAGGGCGTCAGTGGCGTCCACGTCCATAGGCGGCGATAGACAATGTAGCGCGCCGCATAGATGGGAAGGAGCAAGTAAAGCAGCCACAGCCATTGATCGCGGATGGGACTGGGATGCCAGAAGGCGAACGTCATCAGTGCCAGCAGCGGCATTTCCAGTATGAGGATGAGACGTGCGGCGCGCTGTGGGGAAGGCAGCATAAGGTGTCTCGACAATGAAATGGGTGCAAACCATCGCATTGTAAAGCCTTGAGCGATGAATTGCACCCTACAAGTTCGCTACATCTGCACGTACACCTGCACGTTTTGCTGTCCACGCTGCACGACAAGCGTGTGATCTTCGCCACGTTTCCACTTTTCGACGATGCGTTTGGCGGCGCGGTGGCTGTCTACAGGTTTGCCATCGGCTTCGATGATGATGTCGCTGGGGAATAAGCCTGCGCGTTCGGCGGGTGAACTGGGGCGAATTTTGCCGACGATCACCACACCTTTGGGTATCGCGCCTTGTATTGCCTGCTTGGGGATGAGCGCGGTATCGGCAACGACGACACCCAACTTGCCCAGTAATGACGGCAAAATAACACCATAACCACCTGCCGCGCGGATTTTGCCTATGCCCCACAGCGTGAAAATTGCGCCTAAAGCCGCTACCGTGAGCAGCGCGATTAAGCCGTTGCCACTCAAGACACCGCTGCGTCTGCTCCATGCATCATACTGCTCACGCAGTGCGCGGTCCAGTGGTGAGGCGACAAACAGCGTGAAGCGACGGCTGGCACGGCGTTCGTTCACCTCGTAAGCGTCGTCGCCAAGGGGTTCGGGATAGGTGACAATCATGCGTGCGCTGAGTTCCACTTCATCGTACAGGTGCTTGTCTTCGAGCGGCAGTTCAACGGTGAAGGCAGGCGTAATGGACTGTGTAGGCGTATTATCGCTGGTGGTGATTGTGTCGGGCCAATTCGGCGCACGTTCGCGCGGATTGGCGTCATAAGTGCCGCGCAGCGCTTGTTCGGCGTCCACCCAGGCGTCTTCATACGCCCAATAGCCATTAAGCGCGCTGATGTTTTCAAATTGAATGGTCAGACGTGTATCGCCTTCGGGCGCGAAGAATACCACAAAGTTTTCCGCGCCCATCGGAACAGTATCATACGCCGTAGGGAGATTGAGCACTTCTGCGGGCAAATCTTCAGGAATTTCGGGCTGTACGGCGAGATAGGCGTTAAGCGCAAGACCTGCAACAATGGCTAAGATCGCCAAACCAATGAGCAGGCGATTGCTACCGGGAGGTGCTTGCCGACGTATAAGCATGAGCGCGATGATCGCCAGCACCACGAAAATTCCCACTGCCCACGACGGCGGGAAATCGAACAAAAAGACCACGATGCCAAGCGCGGCGATGATCAAAAGAATGGTCAGCAAAGAAACGCGCGTTTGTTTTGGGTTCAAGGCATGTTCTCCTCAACATCAGCATTCCGTGAAAGCCTATACGTCTTGCCGGTAGAAGTCTTGTATATTAAAGCAGTAGCTTGATCTGTACCATTCATTTTAGTGGATTTGTGTGTAGGAACAATATGAGTCAACTTCTCTTTTATTTACGCTACGCTGCTCGCAATCTGTACCGTGAGCGCCGCTGGACGACGTTCGCTATTTTCTCGATTGCGGCGGGCGTGGCGGCGGTGGTGGCGCTGCGCAGCCTGGGGTTAGCGATTGGCGATTCGTTGGTGGATAACGTGCGTACCAGTTTGCACGGCGACATTTTGCTGGCGTCCAGCCGCGACAACTCATTTATCGCGTTGAATGATCGCCAGTGGGATACATTCGCAGATTCCTCGATTCCGCCGTTGATGGAGTGGGCAGCTGAAAATGGCGCGCGTGTCGCCGCTTATATCGAAGCCAGCAATTTTCAGGTAACGCGCGTGGATGCCAGCGCTGTCGGGCGTCCGCAGTTCGTCAGCATCTTCTTAATTGATCCCCAGACCTACCCGGCGACGGGGGATATGCTGGCGCTTGAGCCGCGCGGTGTCCCGCTGAGCCAGTTGTTCACGGGCGGCAATGAGATCGTCGTCAGCCGCAACCTTGCCGATGCTGAGCAGATTGCTGTTGGCGATACTGTCCGCGTGACAGGCACAGAAGAGATTTTTGTCGTGCGCGGGATTGTCGGTACTGAAAACGAAGCGAACATCCAGAATATTTTTGCATCGTTCTTTGGCTTTGCTTATGTCTCGATTGATCGCGCTGAACTGTTGCAAATCAATCCGAACCCCAATCGCATCGGCATTGCCCTGCCTCCGGGCATGGACATCGACACGGCGTTGGCACAAATGCCTGACCCGGACTATCGCAGCATCCGTACCACGCCCGATTTGATGGAAGCGTATAAACAGATTGCTGAATACCTATCGGACTTCATCGTGCTTTTGGGTTTGGGGGCGCTGTTGATCGGCGGTGTGGGCATTATCAACACGATGTTGGTATTGATACGGCGGCGCACGGAGGAAATCGCTGCGCTGAAGACTTTTGGCTTGAAGGGCTATCAGGTGGCAAGCCTGTTTCTGGCAGAAGCCTTTCTGTTGGGCATCGCAGGTAGTCTCGTCGGATGTCTGATGGGCGTTGCGCTCAGCCGTGTGGTGAACAGTTACGGTGAGGCGCTTTTACAGCAGCGGTTGATCTGGCGCTTGTATCCGAACGCGATTCTGTACGGCATGGTGTTGGGCATGGTGACGACGATGATCTTCGGACTCGTGCCCGTGCTGCTGACGCTGCGTGTGCGTCCGGCGATCATTTTGCGTCCCAACGAAACCCATATCCCCACGATAGGGGTGCTGCAATCGCTGTTGGCACTGCTGTTCATCGTCGTCAGCATCGGCTTGATCGCGGGCGAGATCATCGGTAATTGGATGTTCGGCATGATTGGTGTAGCGGCGACGCTGGCGCTGTTGGGGGTTCTGGTCTGCATCATGTGGCTGGTGGTGTGGCTGGTGGGCAAACTTCCAACGTTCGGTTCTGTGGATGTACGACTGGCGCTGCGCAATCTGAGCACGCGCCGTATGCGTACAACGACGACGCTGCTGGCGTTGAGCGCAGGCATGTTTGCGTTGAGCAGCATCGCTATCGTGGGGCAGGGAGCAAGCGAAGTGCTGCGTTTGCAATTCAGCCAGACTATCGGCGGAAATGTGACAGTGTTCTCGATTGGCAGTTTTATTGCGCCGGACATCGCACAGTCGATTTTGCGCAATCAGCTTTCAGGGCTGCGCGGCGTGACTTACGAGACTTTGACTTCGATCTACAACGGGCGCATCACGCTGGTTGATGGGCAGCCTGTCGAACTCAGCGTCCCCGCTGTCTCGCGTGGGGGAGAAGACGGACCCAGCGTCAGTATTCGCACGCGCGACAATGTGCCTTTCACGTTGACAATGCGTGAATCCAATAATCCTAATTTGACCAGCGGCACGTTGATTGAAGGGCGCGACTTGACGCCAGAAGATCGTGGGCGGCGCGTGATGGTGGTGACGCAGGGCTTTGCCGCGACGCAAATCAGTTTGTATGCTGGTTCAATTGTCACGTTTGAAAATCAAGGGAACTCGTATGAATTTGAAGTCGTAGGCGTAACCAGTCAGTTGACGCCGACCTTTGGCAGCGCGTATATCCCGCCTGATGCGCTCGAAGATGATCCCAACTTCCAGTTTACAGTGCTGCAAGTCGAGGCTGAGGCGCTGAATCAAACGCTGCTTGATTTGTCGGAAATGCCGTTCGTGATTTCGGTGGACATCACATTTGTCGATGGGCTGCTGACAAGGCTTATCAACCAATTCGCAGCGATTCCTACCGTCGTTGGCTTATTATCATTGCTGGCAGCAGCGACGATCATGGCGAACACCGTCGCGCTGGCAACGCTGGAACGGCGGCGGCAGATTGGTATCCTCAAGGCAGTTGGGCTGAAAGGGCGGCGCGTGCTCTGGATAATGCTGCTGGAAAACAGCATCATCGGCGTGCTCGGCGGTTTGCTTGGGATCGGCTTAAGCGCAATTTTCATGGCAATTGGTACACAGTTGAGCGCTGGCTTGGCATTGGCAATTCCGCGCGAAGCCACGATTACGGTGCTGGTGTTGTTCGTCGCCTCAATTCTCATCGCATGGGTAGCGACATTTTTGAGTGCGCGCGTCGCCATCCGTGAGCGTGTGTTGAACGTGCTGCGCTACGAGTGATCTTCGGAAGGTACTGCTTCGCTGAGATGTCCCTGCACCTTGTCGATCAACACTTTGCTGTCAGGGTGCAGGCTCATCAGCCATTTGCCTATAACGGCGGTTGCTCGGTGGACGCCTGCGGTGGGGCGCGGGTGTCCCAATGTGCTCAACTTGAGCGTGTATTCGTTTGGCTGCTCCCGTTCGACCACGCGCATAGCGAAGTGTTGGTCAATGGTCGGCTCTTTGACAAACACCTCGAATAACAAGCTGCGTTCACCGCGATACGCATCCATCACACTGATGTATGTACCTTTGCCGGCGCTGTGGTCAGCGATTTTTTGTGCGCTGAAGCTGTTCATCATGTCATCCAGCGACAGTGGTGATTGAAAAATAATGTGTGGCATTTCCAAATCCTTGATTACAGGTACATCGGGCACAGGCACATGATTACGACGGTAAGCGAAGTAATGGCAGGGGCGACCTTCACGCTTGGCAGTCGCTTCATACTTGGTGATGACGCCGCGTTCGGGTAAATCGTAGACCCACGCTTCGGGTAACAGATTGTCGAGTCCAGGCGTTGTTGACAACAGTTCGTCGCTCATCTCAGCATATTCGCGGATGTCCGTCGCAAGATAGAGCCGGCCATCAGGTGTGAGGCGATTGACGATTGCAGCCAGCGTATCGCGCTGCATCAAACGGCGGCGGGCATGATCTTTCTTAAACCAGGGGTCAGGGAAATTGACGTGAATCTGCGTGATCGACCTGGGCACGAACAGGTGGTGCAGCGCCGTCTCCGCCATTGAATGAACAGCACGCACA
>CALMZT010001107.1 GCA_937870805.1 uncultured Chloroflexota bacterium | reverse complement strand
CGCGTTTGTCAGACATGTAAGATAGGTGCTGTTTGCGTTGGCAACCAGTACCACTGCCTGCTGACCTAGATTAATCGTGTAGGGGTTAACATTATTTGCCGTACAAGTCGTTGCGACATCTTGCGGTAGCGTTTGAGTCGTCAGAACGATGTCAATTTCACCATTACAAAAACGACGTATTCCATTTGCCTCTCCCTGTGCGGTCAAATTGATGGTCACGCCGGGGTATTGTGTAGTGAAACTGGTTTTCATGGCATTGATATGCGGAAATAAGTTTGCTGAACCTGCGATATTCACTATTCCCGTCAAATCCACAGGTATCTGGAATGTTGTGAGATCACTGGTAAACTCCCGCCCATCACTTTCACCCGTTAGAGCGCTGCGGTTTGTCTCATAGACGGCTGTTGTCGGTGGAGTAAAGCCCGCGCTGGCAACGGATGTCGCAGCGGCTTCACTTGTCGCAAAGTTGAGAAGTTCGATGAGACCAGGCTTCGCCAAACTGGCACGGTTGACGTAGATCAGTAAGCGCTCGCTGGCGGTATAGCTCAAAGATACGACATTTTCAGCCGATGGCGAAACACAGCCGTTGCCTGTTGTATCAATTTGGAGAATACGTACTGCACTGCCCGCCGCCTGTGCAACAGGTAGAGTCACTACACCAATAGCGCCGGGATTAGGCTGAACCGTAGTAATGACATCCACTTCACTTGGCGCGATGGTGGCATCCGAACGAACACCATCACCAATGACTACACGATCTAACAAGCGATAAGTCTCTGTATTCGGGTCTGGCACAATCACCGTTAACGGACGATCAGGATTAGCAGTATTGACGAGATTCCAATTTATAATCCGCCCGGTAGAACTAGGAGCAAAAACTGCTCCCAAGTTACTTGTTGTTAAACATTGATTAAAATCAGCCTGGGGACTGGAGACAAATGCAAGGATATTGTACGCGACGAGCAGTTCAACGTAACTAATACCATTCGTTTGGCAGGCTGTATCTTCGTCAAGTTGTATGGAACGGCTGGCAAGTGAGACATCTGTTTGCCCACTGCACAAACTCGTTAAGCCGTTACCTGTGCCCGTCGCCTGGATGTTTACAGGAGAGGTCGTGCCGCTGGCAGTGACTAGCGTCTGAAACAGTGGCGTCATCAATGCCGAACCAACCACATTAATCTGGTTCGACACGGCAGGGGTCGGCGTCACATCCTGCGCTGTGGTCATCATGACGCCTAACAAAAGCGCAAGCAGGACTAATATTCCGGCTGTGCGCTGAAATATTCTCATAGGGATGCTCCTTAGCACAGTGTATAATATGAAATTGTCGCGGCAAT
>CALMZT010001106.1 GCA_937870805.1 uncultured Chloroflexota bacterium | reverse complement strand
CCCAGAAATTTTTGCGGGTGCGCAGGAAAACAATGTCAGACAACAGCGTTCCTGTGAGAAAGGCGATAGGGAATGGGATCAGCATCGGATGAATCGGGTGTCGGGCAATCGACGCCTGACTCGGAATTTCTTCGATGTACGTTTGCGTGTTTTCTTCGATCATCGTGTCCATGTTTATGACTCCTGGCGTCGTTTGACGAAAAAGAATGAACCGAGAACCGCTGCCGGGAAAGCAAGGCGCGTCCATTTAGGGGTTAATTCGAACAAGCGTGTGTAGAGGCTGGGCTTGGTGATGTGACCATATCTGCCGTGTACACGTCCGGGTTCTTCGGCGGGCGCATCCAACGTGTCGCGCCTGTCATTGGGCTGCTTGTCCTTCTGCGCTTTGAAAATCCAGTTGCCCGCCATCATCAATTGGTCGGTGAGTGATGGGCTGATGCGCTCCATGACCGTGAACAGTTTACTGGCACCGCCGATATAAATATTGCGCCTGGAATGCTGTGCCGCGTAGACAATGGCTTTTGCCGCCAGCTCAGGGTTGTAAACGGGTGGGATGGGCTGCGGTTCCTTGTCCATATAAGAGCGCGCATGTTCAAAGAAAGGCGTATTCATCGCCGCAGGCAGGATGAGCGTCACCTTGATATTGGTTTTTTCACGCTGCATTTCCAGCCGCAGCGCATCGGTGAAACCGCGCACGCCGAATTTTGTTGCAGAGTAACCCGCCAGCAAGGGGACAGCGCGTTCAGAAGCCACAGAGCCGATATTGATAATCGTGCCGCCGCCTTGAATTCGCATGTGTGGCAGCACGGCTTTGACGCCGTAAATCGTGCCAAGCAAATTGACCTGCACCACTTTGTCAAATTCCTCAACGGGCGTTTCTTCGACGAGTCCATACGTGCTGATGCCTGCGTCATTGACCCACGTATCAATCGTCCCAAATACGTTGATAGCTTGCTGCGCCAGATTCTGTACTTCTTCCCAGCGCGAAACATCGGTGGGTACGACGAGCACTTCGCCGCCAGCGCTGCGGATTTGCGAGGCGACTTCTTCCAGCGCCGTGTGATCACGCGCGGCAAGCACCACTGCTGCGCCTTTTTTGCTGAATCTCAGCGCCGCTTCACGCCCAACCCCCGACGACGCCCCCGTAATCACTACCACTTGTCTCTCTAAAGGCTTTGCCATAACACGATCCTTTTACGCTAACGTTTACACACTCAACCGTGACATCATGAATCTATGTAGACGTAGATATACGAAAACTAAACTTATTATCGAAAAAAACAAGCTCGCTAGAAAAGGCAGAGTGGTGGGTTTTATAGGGGGTCAAGTGGCTAGCAAATAAAAAGCCAGTGAAGAAAACTTCACTGGCACTGCGGAGAGAGAGGGATTCGAACCCTCGAGGGTGTTACCCCTACACGCTTTCCAAGCGTGCGCACTAGGCCAGCTATGCGATCTCTCCAATCACGCGCATTATAGCAGACGGTATAACGGGTTTGTAGGGTATAGGGCGGGCGCAACATGAGGGTGTTTAAAAGAACAGTAGGATGCAGCAAAATTAACCCCTATCCCCCCAGCCCCTTTACCCAGCAAGCAGAGAAAGGGGGAGAAATACGGGAACACGCATCGTTTTTAAGTCTCTCTCCGCTGGCGAGTAAGCGAAGCGGCGAAATTTAGAGAGGGGTTGTAAGAAACGGCGAAGGTTTTTAAACACGCACATGTTGCGTCCCTAACATTGATTAATCGCCGACTTCTAACAGTTCCTCGCTAGGTGACAGTTCTTCTACCTTCACATGCGGGCGTGGCAGCAGGAACGCAGATGCTGCGGCAACCAATGCGCTGACGCCGATCATGCCAAAGGCAAACGTTAGGCTCGTGGCGGAGGCAACCGTGCCGATGAGCAGGCTGCCCAACGCGCCCATGCCGAAGATAATGCCCAAAATCGCGCCTGACGCGAAGGCTTTGCTACCCGGCATCAGTTCTTGCGCGGCGGTGACGATGATGCTGTGGGAACCGCCGGACAAGCCACCACCGATAATTGCCAACACGACTGCCCACACGCCATCGACGTAAGGCAAGAAGAAGAAGGCGGGCGCGCATAAGGCAAGGCTGGCGGCGACGATATAGCGGCGGTCAAAACGATCTTCGAGGTTGCTGAACCACACACCACTTAAGCCGGACGCCAGCCAATACATGCTGGCAATGAAACCATACGAAGCAGGCTCCCAACCTTTGTCTTCAAACAACACGGGAATAAACGGACCTGAACCCGGCTGTGCGATACCACGCAAGGTCACGACCAGCAGCAGCAAGCCTAACGCTTTCCAGGGCAGCACGCTGAAGTCGATGGCGCTCTTGCTGGCGGATTTCTCTGGCGCAGCGTGGAGGTAGGCTTCTTTGCTGGGGATACGCAGCGCCATCCAGATAACCGCCGGAATCACCAGCAAGCCCAGCGCAAATACAGGTACAACGCTGTTGAACTGTTGCAGAAGAAAACCTGTAACCAGCGGACCGAACGCCAAGCCTAACTGCCCACAGAGGAAAAACCACGAGATATTGATGTTCGCCCGTGATTTGTCACTTTCTGCGGCGTGCAGCGCACCGACTGGATGGAACGCGCCGCTGCCTAACGCCGCGAGGCTGTAGGGGATAATCATCAACCAGAAGCTGCCTGTAGCAACGGCAAGGGCAATGCCTAAGAGCATGAACCCAACTGTCCACGCAACGCCCCATGCGCCTAGCCAGCGTCCGCCGGTCTTTTCGACCATCCAGCCAAAAAACGGTTGGCTGAACGAACCGACCAACGCGCGAAAGGTCTCGGCGAGTCCAATCTCCTGCGTGCCGATGGGCAGGATCGCGCGGCTTTTCATAAACGTCAGCAGCACTGCACCGAGACTCATAAAGGTATCGTTGACGGCGTGCCCAAATGCCACCGACCAAAACAACGGCTTGCGTGGGAATTTCATGCTTAATTTCCTGCATTAAGGGATTTACTACAGAACCAGTGTAAAACAATCGCTTAGACCAGCACAATCGATTGGACTATGACGGACTTACAAAAAAGCGGGACTTCCCGTTGTCATTAGGAAATCCCGATGAGTTCCGTATAGCGTTGCGCGATAGCTGAAGTTAATCCGCAGCGGGGGGCGTTTCAGGCTTTTTGGCTTCTGTCTTTTTGGC
>CALMZT010001105.1 GCA_937870805.1 uncultured Chloroflexota bacterium | reverse complement strand
TGGACCTTCAACCGTATGCCAATCATAAACTGCGCCGTACATCGGACGCTGTGCTCTAAAGAGATGCCAATCAGCAAAGGGGCGTACCACTAACTGTGGTTGACCTTCTAATGTGAGCATATCAATAAGGCGATCAACGACGACGCCTGTACCGACACGGTGATTTTCTTCAAGAGTCAAAAAGTCCTGTGAGTAGAATAAATACCACTGTCCATCCACATCCTGAAAGGGATGCGCGTCAATCGTAAACGGTTCATGCGGCGCAAGAATGTGCTGAACTTCTGTAAATGGTCCTGCTGGATGTTCACTGACGGCAACGCGCAGTTGATGATCCTGATCGTTCACGCCGCGCGCCGAATAGTATAAGTAGAATTTGCCCTCGTGATAGGCGGCTTCCGGTGCCCAGAATTCAACGCCTGCCGCTGGTTGCAGCGCCCAGCCCGCAGATGTCCAATTCACCAGATCCACCGATGTGAGCACCGGAAAGTGCTCCCCCCTGTCAGAACCGGGCGCTGTGCCATAGGCGTAGTAACGACCTTCATGGCGCAGCACAAAGGGATCGGCAAAATAATGTGGATAAACCGGATTGGTATATATCTTCGCCAAATGTCATCTCCATTCAATGAAAGAGCCGCGCACTATTCATTTTAACGACAAATAGATCGCCTCTGATGTGCTGATATGCCCTGTCCATGTAGGACAGGTGGTGGATATTAAATGCAATCGCTCTATTAAACGTCTTAGCACGAAAATAATTGGGGAAATATTCAGTAATTTCGCTTTGACAGGCGCTAATCTTAACTATAGCGCTCAACAATTTTAATATAATTAAGTTTATAGATTTACGTTAAGTCGCGCTTAATGCAAAGGCTGCGAACAATGACCACACAAGAACTAACACTCAAATACACTCTTGAAGGTGACTTTGAGGATCAATACCGAGATTATTTATCAGGGCTGCTGCTCGTAACGGGCGGCATCACCTCCCTGGTTGTGGGTGTACAAGTCACCTATTCGCCAAATGCTCAGCTACTGCCCTGGCTACTGATCGCCGCCATGAGTGGCATTTCCTTCTTCATGATACGCCACAAGCATGTGACACTGGCTTTGTGGACGTATTTGATCGGACTGTCCGGTGCTCTGAATCTGCAAATTGCTTTCAATGAGATTCAGGCGTCGACTTATCTGATCATGTTATTGCCACTTATGCTCTCAACTTTGCTGTTAGATACAAAGAGCATGATCAGGTTTTCAGTAGGAACAGTGGGTTCGATAGCTCTCATCACGTTGACGAGGGTACCCATTTCCACATTACTGCAACTCCTGGGACTTCCGACTCTCCTGGGACTGACATTAATCGTCATCGCCTACATCAATAAACAAAACATTATGGAGTTAGTCCACTGGGCAACCGACAGCCAGCAGAAAGACGCGAATCGCGCTGAAATCTTTTACCAGCAGCGTGAGGAACTCAAGGATCTATTGCTGCAACTCCAGCACGCTAATGCACAACTGGAGATCATGAACATCAAGTTAGATGAAGCACAGCGCAAAACCGAACAGGTCAGCAAAGCAAAATCGATCTTCCTGTCAAACATGAGCCACGAACTGCGCACGCCGTTGAACGTCGTAATCGGGTACGCCAGCTCGATGCTTGACATGCCACAGATTTATGAACATATTCCCCTGCCAAAAACTTACCGCTCCGATGTGCAACTCATTAAAGAAAACGGGCAGTATCTTGTCGGGCTGATTAACGACATTCTCGACTTGAGCAAGATCGAAGCCGGACACCTTAAATTGCGCTGTGCACCCGTGAATGTTGCCGACCTGTGCAAAGGCGTGATTTCAACTTCGCTGGGGCTGCTGAAAGGCAAGCCTGTACAAATTCGTCCCGATTTTACGGCTGATCTGCCAAAAGTATGGGCAGACTCGCTGCGCGTGCGGCAAATCACGTTAAACCTGATGTCGAACGCGATTAAATTCACCGAAACGGGCAGTGTCACGTTAGCAGCACGGGTCGAGGGAGATTTCCTGCGCATATCAGTGACCGATACCGGGATTGGTATTCCTGAAAACGCTCTGCAAACGATTTTTGACCGCTTCCAGCAGGCAAGTCAGGATACCGAGAGACATTACGGCGGTACCGGGCTAGGACTGGACATCAGCAAACAACTCAGCGTGATGCACGGCGGCGATTTGTCTGTGCAAAGCAAAGTCGGCAAAGGCAGTACCTTCTCTTTCACCCTGCCGCTGGCGACTCCTGAACAACTTGGGGATGCGTTCAGTGAAGAAGTTATCGACCACAATATCGAATTGTTTGAGCCAGGACTGGTGAACGAAATTCACACGGTGCTGTTGGTTGAAGACGACGTGAATACCCGCGTGATGCTGCGACGGACGCTTGAGTCGCAAAACTACGTGGTCGTCGATACGCATGACGGTGCGCAGGCAATCGAACTGGTCGGCAGCTTACTCCCTTCGCTGGTGATCCTCGACATCAATCTGCCGCACAAGGATGGCTGGGAAATTCTGCAAGCCATCAAAGCGAATGAAGAAACTGCCGCCATTCCGGTCATCATCTGCACGGTAGACGAGGCTGATGGACGGTCTGACGACATGGGGGCTGCGTTACACATCCGCAAACCTCTGAATCCCGAAGATTTACTCATCGACGTTGAGAAGATACTTGCTTAGGAGTAGAACAGTATGGATGTACTCTATTTAGAAGACGAACCAAACGATGCAACACTGGTCATTCGCTGCCTGAACGCACTCAAGCATAATCCCGTCATTGCCACGACGCTAGATGAAGCGCGGAGCGCCGTAATGCAGCAACCCGATCTCATCATGATCGATATTGTGCTAGGACATTCTCGCGCGGGCTTTCAGTTTGCGCGTGAGCTGCGGGCGCAAGGCTATCAACAGCCAATGATTGCGGTCACGGGTCTCGTCACCACGCAAGACCTGGAGGAATGCCAGGAAGCGGGCTTCAATCACATACTGAGCAAACCATTCACCATCCCTCAGTTGGTTGATGTCATTCACATGTATACCCAAACGTAGGAAACGTGGAGCTTCAAATGTCTTACATTCTGTTGGTCGAGGATAATCAAGCGAACGCCGACATGGTGATTAGAGTGCTTTCATCGGTAGGCTTGGAAGTCAAACATTTCATTCGGGGTCTGGACGCCGCGCGCGCAGCACGGCAATCGCGTCCCAACTTAATCCTGATGGATTTCGATCTTCCAGACATTGACGGACGCTCCTTAATTCTGACGCTCAAGAAGCAGCTTGGCAACAACGTGGCACCTCCTATCGTCGCAGTGACAGGAAGAACGGCAGACGTCGAAAAAGAACTGGCGCGGCGCTTCGGCTGCTCCGCTGCGGACTCCTCCGCGGGGGTCTCGGGCGCCGCGGCCTGCGGGGCCGGCGCCTGCT
>CALMZT010001104.1 GCA_937870805.1 uncultured Chloroflexota bacterium | reverse complement strand
TTCAATTTTGTAGCGCAGTTGTAGATAGTAATTTAGATCTTTAACCTTCGTCGTCTCCATCGTCCTCTTGCTCCTCTACTTCTTGCATAACTTGACGGAGTTTCTCAATTTCCTGTAACGCGCGCTTGACATAAATAGGTTTGACAGGACGGGCGAAAGGAATCACCACTGTCAGCACTTCACCACCTATTTGAGCACGGAAGATATGATGGCTACCTGTCACATGGTCAAGTAGAAAGCCTTCTGTTTGTAAAACTTGCCGAAGCTCATCAAAGGAAACATCTTTGGGATTCTGGCGCAGCTTTTGCAGGCGTTTTTGACGTTTGCTCATGCCTCTATTGTACTACTTTTGCGATAGCCCCATCATCCCCTACCCACCATCTCGTTCTCATCATATAATGTCATGAGACATCAACGCACGAACGAGGGTAACATGCAATTCCATCTCCAACTCAAACCCCCACGAGTTCTCCTGTAGCGGGCATCCTACACTTGATTGGATGTCATCTATATTCCCTTGTTCACCGTGCACTAAAACCGAAATTTTAGGATAAACACCCATGTTAGAACGTCTAGCGGCGATTGAAGAACGCTATGAAGAATTGGAACGGCTGATGGCAGACCCCGCCATCATGACCGATTACACCAAAGTCAGCGAATATGCGCAGGAACGCAGCGGGCTGATTGAGCTTGTCGAGTCCTATCGCAAGTACAAAAAACAGCTTCAGGAACTTGAAGAAGCCAGGACGCTGCGCGATGAGGAAGACGACGAAGAAGTGCGCGCGATGGCACAAGAAGAGGTAACCACCCTCGAAGCCAGCACCGAAAAGCTCTTTGGCGAACTGCGACGGATGCTGCTGCCCACCGACCCACGCGACGAGAAGAACGTGTTTGTCGAAATCCGCGCGGGCGCGGGCGGCGACGAAGCGGGCTTGTTCGCGGCAGATTTGTTCCGCATGTACACCCGTTACGCGGAAGGGCGTAACTGGAAAGTTGAAGTGGTAGACGAAAATGGTACGGGCGTCGGCGGCTACAAGGAAATTGTGTTCGAGATCAAAGGCAAGGGCGCGTTCAGCCGTTTGAAGTACGAAAGCGGTGTCCATCGTGTGCAGCGCGTCCCTGCAACTGAGAGTCAGGGACGCATCCACACCAGTACCATCACTGTCGCGGTGCTGGCGGAGATGGACGCCGTAGACATTCATATCGAACCTAAAGACCTGCGTATCGACACCTACAACGCCAGCGGCGCGGGTGGACAGAACGTGCAGAAGAACGACAACGCCGTGCGTATCACACATCTGCCGACAGGTGTTGTCTCGCAGTCGCAGGACGAACGCAGTCAGGGGCAAAATCGCGCGCGTGCCATGCAAATCCTGATTGCGCGTATCTATGATATTGAGCAGGAAAAGCAGCGCCTTGAACGCGAAACCGAACGCCGCGATCAAGTAGGCACGGGTGATCGTTCCGAAAAAATCCGCACCTACAACTATCCGCAAAACCGCGTCACCGACCATCGCGTCAACATCACCAGCTACAATCTGCCAGCGGTGTTAGATGGCGACCTTGACCAGTTCATTGACGAACTCACAATGCAAGAACAAGCAGAAAAATTGGCAACGGGCGTCTAAATTGACGCCCCTCATCCCTATCATCCATCGAGAACTGCACCGCTATGTCGCTATTTGAACCTGAAGAAGTCAAGCCTAAACGATCATTCTTTCGTTGGGGCTGTGCCTCCACAGTATCGAGCATCATCCTGGCGGCGGTCATGGTCTTTATTTTTCTCAACCGCGTGCAGCCGTCGTTATTTAACAACTCAACAGGTGGCGACATTAGCTACGGCAGCAGTGTCACCGATGCGATTGGTGGCGGGCAGCGTGATCTTTGGACATTTCGTGGGCAGCGCGGCGATGTTGTCTCCATCAGTATGGATGGCAGTTTCGACACCTATATCTCATTAGAAGACTCCGATGGGCGCGAACTGGCGTATAACGACGACTACAACGACACGCGCCATTCGTACATCGCGCCGTTTGAACTGCCTTACGATGGCACGTATACGATCATCGCGCGCGGTTGGAGCAGTTCCGGCAGTGGGCAATACACGCTGCGGCTGGACTACTCGGAGGTCATGCCGACAGCCGTCCCGCCAACGTCCACCATGGTGCCGAGCCGCCGCAGTTCCTTAGAGTATGGCGAGACCGTGACGGGCAATGTCACCAATGAAGCGGGCGACTCGTGGACGTTTCGCGGCGATGAAGGCGACATCATCACCATTGATATGGAAGGGAACTTCGACACCTATCTGCTGTTGTTCGACTCCGATAATCGCCAGTTAACGTATGACGATGACAGTGGCGATGACACTAATTCGCGTATTATTTACTATGAGCTGCCTTATGACGGCACATATATCATCGTGGCGCGCGGTTGGGCAGGGCGCACAGGCTCTTACAGCCTCACGCTGCACAACGCTGAGGACATGCCTAGCCCGACGCCTGCGCCGCCCCCAACCAGCACACCCTTGCCGCGCCGCGCCGGGTCTATCGAATACGGGCAAACCGTGAACGGACGTGTGCGCGACTTTGGCGGCGATGCCTGGACATTTCAGGGTGAAGCGGGGGATAACGTCACGATCAACATGGAAGGCGATTTCGATACTTATCTCGTGCTGACAGACTCCGACTATCGCCAACTGACGTATGACGACGACAGCGGAGACGATTTGAACTCGCGTATCATCAGTTTCAACCTGCCACGCGATGGTACGTATATCATCGTCGCGCGCGGCTACAATGGTAGAACGGGCGGCTACAGCCTCACACTGGAATTCGATAATTAACGTAGGGGTATGGCGCGCCATGCCCCTACTCGAATTTCCTATGCGCTTTCCTTCTTCTCTCTGTATCTCGGTGATTCAATATTTCTCCTATTTTGACTTTGCGATCTTTGCGTCTTTGCGATTCTATAGATTCGCATTGCAGGTTGTGAATTTTTCATGAATATTCAGACCGCCCTTAATAATGCTTATCAACGCCTTGTGCCTGTCTCTGGTTCTGCGCGGTTGGATGCGCAGCTGCTGTTGATGGAGGTGTTGGGCATTAATCGTGCGTGGCTGCTGTCACACGACGATGAAGCGCTGACCGTAGAAACAGCGCAGCGCTTTGAAGCCTACGTGCTACGCGCAGCGCGCGGTGAGCCGCTTCCCTACATTCTCGGCAGGCGCGCGTTCTATGACCTTGAGTTCTTCGTGACGCCCGATGTACTAATTCCGCGTCCTGAAACCGAGCTTCTGCTTGAGGAAGCGCTGCGTTTCGCCTCCACTCGTCAGCAGTTGAGCGGGGTAGACGTGGGGACGGGCAGTGGGGCGCTTGCGGTTACGTTCGCCGTTCACAGCGCACACACGGTTTACGCGCTGGATATTAGCCCCGCAGCGCTGGCTGTCGCACGCCGCAACGCCGAAAAATACAACGCCAACATTCACTTCTTTCAAGGCGATCTATTGCAGCCCTTGATCGAATATAAGGTCAAAATTGACCTCATGATGGCGAATCTGCCTTACATTCCATCAGATGAATTACCAGCGCTTGCCGTCAGCCAGCATGAACCCTTGTTAGCGCTTGATGGTGGCGCAGATGGCTTAGACCTTGTTCGCCGCCTGCTGAGGCAAGTGCCAAGCGTATGTAATTCCCGTGCGCGGCTGCTGCTGGAAATTGGGGCATGGCAGGGCGCGGCAGCCAAGCAAGCTGCCCAGGATATTTTACAGCCCCTTGAATGCGATGTCCTCAGCGACTACGCCGGGCATGATCGGATCTTGCGCATCACCATGCCCTAGACGCACAGGGATACGATGCTAAAATCAGAAAGCATCGCCTCTGGCTAAAGCCGAGAGGCTGAGTTGAAAATACGGTAAGCGCACTGAAGGCGCTGGTGGTTCGCGTAAAATAGAATCTCCGTCATAGTTCGCTAAAGTGCAAAATCTTTGTTCGAGAACTGTGTAATTTCCAACTAAGAACAATATAATGCGCTACATTCGGGCTTTCTTTACCGCACTCCGCATGACCCTGCGCGGCGAAAAACCGCCGACCTCGCCGCACGCGCCGTTGATTGCCTGGATACGGCAAGCGGATCAACTAGTGAATGATGCCTATCAGGCAGCAGAAAGCAGCGGCATCACGAAAGCGCATCGCCAAAAAATAATCCTGCGTATTGACAGTCGCAATATGTCTGCCGAAACCATTCTGGCAACCGTGCGCCATCACACGAGTACCGAGTATCCGCATCTGCTGCGCAACATGACGAAGTACAGCATCCTCGCCATTTACGCCAGCAATCTTAATGATCAATACTTCGTTTCGAGGCTAAAAGAGGCATCAGAATTGCAAGCGCCAGCAATCAAACAGGTGGTGGAACGCTTAAGCGCCCATTTAGACTCTATCCCACCATCAAATGAGAATCAATAAAAAGTAGGAAAAATTAAGATTACCCCGTTTGACTCGCAATTAAACCTATGCTATATTACCTCTAGCTGCAATTGCGGCACACTCATCATAATTAGGAGGAATTATCCAATGTTGTACATGCCCCGTGAAGAAGGTCAAGGTCTGGTCGAATACGCGCTCATTCTCGTGCTGGTCGCGGTTGTCGTGATCGTCATCCTGGCGCTGCTTGGCCCGGCGATTGGTAACATCTTCTCGAACATCGTCAATCAGCTCTAATTGCAACGATGAGAATTGGGCGGCTCAGAATCATCGAGCCGCCTTTTTTTATTCATAGACACCAGTTACTCAGCGATGAAAATATGATGGAAACTTATCTCACCACACTGCGCAACGCCCAACAGCATGAAGCGGTCTCGGCAATGCTTGATACTTTGATTCGCATCGCTGAAGCCTCAGTTGAAGCTGGCGAAACGGAACGCGCTGCTGATATTTTAGCGCTAGTCGTTCACTATCCTCTTAACAAGCACAACCGCGCCCGTGCCGAAAACTTATTCCTCGACCTTAAAGCTGAAGTCTGCCCGCGTGTCATCCTCGACGCTGAAACGCGCGCGCAGGAAATCACGCTGGATGAACTCGTCAGCGAAATCCTCAACACAACGATTTGACAGCCGCTGCTAATCTGGCTCTTTCAGTGCTCGGTTTAATATTAATTTTCATATCTTTCTTCATTGAATATTACGAGGTTTTTTATGAAATTCTGTTGACGAGATCATAAAAACCATGATACGCTCGACTTAAGGCATCCGTGATGTCATCATAAGTTCATTATCTGTCAAGGAGATCGTCATGTTATATGCTCCCCGTGAAGAAGGTCAAGGACTCGTTGAGTATGCGCTCATTCTCGTATTGGTGGCAATTGTCGTGATTGTCATCCTATCGTTAGTCGGTCCGGCGGTTGGCAACATTTTCTCGAATATCGTTCGCACGCTTTAATCTGTATTCATCGCTGCACAACGAGAGGTGTCCTTTATAGGATGCCTCTTTTTGTTTCCCCTGTGTTCGCCGTTTTCTGCGCGCGCCGATATAATCCAAGAACACTTTCGGACACGCGAGAATTTCTTATGACGACTGACACAGCCACGACAGAACGTGCCAACGAACTCAGCGCCGATATTCGACTTTTAGGCAACCTCTTGGGCAGCATTATCCGCCAGCAGCACGGCGAAGATGCGTTTCAATTGGTCGAGCGCGTGCGTGCCGACGCCAAAGCGCGCCGGCAGGATGACCCCAACGCGACGCAGGCGTTAGGTGATTTCATTGCAGGACTCGACCTCGACCAGAAGCGCGTGCTGATTAAAGCCTTCAGCAATTATTTTCAGTTGATCAACATCGCGGAAGACCAGCAGCGTATCCGCGTGCTGCGTCAGCGTGAAATGGTCAACCGCTTAGATGAATCAATCCCCGCCGCCGTGCAAAACCTACAGCGTGCCAAACTCAGCGCGGACGATGTGCGCCGTGTGCTCAACAGTATTTCCGTGCGGCTGGTGCTCACTGCACACCCTTCTGAAGCCAAGCGCAAGGAAGTGCTGGTCAAGCTGCGCGATATTGCCGGCTTGATGCTGCAACGCGATCAGCAGGATTTGCTGCCGCGCGAAATCCGCAATTTAGAGAACACGCTCATGCGCCGCGTCGAAGAATTGTGGCAGACGCGCCCGACACGCGCCTCACGCGCCACCGTTGCCGATGAAGTGGACTTCGGCGTGTACTTCATCACCTCTGTCGTGATGGACGTGGTGGTCGATATTTACGACGATTTGCAATTGGCGCTGGAAGAACATTACCCTGATGAGGATTGGTCGAACCTGCCACCGCTGCTGCGTTACGCCTCGTGGATTGGCGGAGACCGCGACGGCAACCCCAACGTCACGCCGCAGGTCACGATGGACACGCTGCAAATGCTGCGCGACTCTGTGCGGCAGGTGTACATCAACGAGGTCGCTTATCTGCGTGACCGTTTAACACAGTCGGTAGATGAAGTCGGCGTATCGAAAGGAATGTTCGACGCCTTGCAGCGCGATTTGACGCCGGGTAATTTTGTCGAGATGCGCTATCACGGCGAACTCTATCGTCAGAAGATGGACGCCATCCACAAAAAGCTCATCGCAGATGGCTACAAAACAGGCGACGAACTGCTTACCGATCTCAACCTGGTCGCTGACAGCCTGCGCGAAAATCAGGGCATCAACTCCACAGGCGGTACGTTCGGACGGCTGCGCCAAAAAATCAAGCTGTTCGGGATGCATCTGCTGCCGCTGGACATCCGTGAGGACTCGCGCAAATATGCCGCCGCGCTGGACGAAATTTTCCGCCACTACGGCATCAGCAAGAACTATCTCAAGCTCCCTGAAGCCGAAAAACAAGCGCTGCTCACGCGCGAAATCGCCAACCCGCGCCCGCTGTTCCCATTGGAACCGAAATTTGAGCACGACACGAATATGGTCATCAGCACATGGCGCATGATTAGCGAGATGCACAAACGCTACGGAACAGTCGTCATCGACAGCGTAATTGCCAGCATGAGCCAAACGTCCAGCGATGTGCTGACGATGCTGCTGCTGGCGCACGAAGTTGGCATTCAGCGCGATGTGGATATTGTGCCGCTGTTCGAGACGATTGACGACCTGCAAGGCGCGCCGGAGATCATGAAGACGCTGTTCGCTAACCCCGAATACGCCAAGCATCTGGAGGCGCGCGGCTATCGCCAGCAGATCATGATCGGCTACTCGGACAGCAACAAGGACGGCGGTTATCTGGCGTCCAACTGGAATTTGTACAACGCGCAGAGTGTGCTTGCCGAAGTGTGCAGCAATGCGCAAATCGGCGATCACACAGGCGTCGTGCTGGAACTGTTTCATGGACGCGGCGGCAGCATCGGGCGCGGCGGCGGTCCCACGAACCGCGCGATTCTGTCGCAGCCCCCCGCGACGATGACGGGTCCCATCAAAATCACTGAGCAGGGTGAAGTCATCGCCTACCGTTACAGCAACGCCGACATCGCGCGCCGCCATTTGCATCAGGTGATGCACGCCGTTTTACTGGCTGCCAGTGGCAAGGCTGCGCCAAAAACAGCGGCACTTCCTGAATGGCGTGAGTCGATGTATAAGCTCTCCGAAATCGGGCGCTGGG
>CALMZT010001103.1 GCA_937870805.1 uncultured Chloroflexota bacterium | reverse complement strand
TTTGCGTAAGTCCTAAAGAATTTAACCTCCGGGTGTCATGGACATGTAGAGGCGAAGCAATGTGTTCATTGGCGTCAAGATAAGCCTTAACGAATATAGTTTTCGCTTGAATTGAATCATCTTAAACCGACATTCGTAGGGGACGACCCAGGCAAACGGAGTTTGCACGTCGTCCCGTTTTGTGCTTGACGTACATGAACTCCCTGAAGATCGCCAATCCCACCTCTGGCAAGCCCCACCAGCTTTGTTACTTTCAGATGAATGGTAGGTAGCGTCGCAGTACACGCAGCGCCAGCAGTGTATTCATCGTCAGCGAGTCCAACAACGTCAGCGATGGCACAGAGCCAATCATCGTGTCAACCAGAACGGACTGCGGCTGTGTGTAGCGCATCACCCCTTCTGGACCGCCGCGCCGTCCAATGCCGCTGTGTTTGCGCCCACCCCAGGGCAGTGCGTGTGAACCAGGTACAGCATAGGTGCGGTTGACACCGATGTCGCCGCTTTGCAGCATCTTGGCAATTTCCTCGCCGCGTGTGAGGTTGCGGGTGAAGATTGCGCCGGAAAGTCCGTATTCGCTGTCGTTTGCCAGGCGCACGGCTTCGTCCGTATCTTTTACCTTCATGATAGCGACGATAGGACCGAACGTTTCCTCACGCATCACATCCATCTCATGTGTGACATCAGTGAGTACGGCAGGTGCAAAGAATAATGGACCGAGATCAGGACGCCGCTTGCCCCCAGAGATGAGTTTTGCGCCTTTAACGACGGCATCCTCCACTTGCGCCTCCGTGCGCTTCAGTTCGCGTTCGTTGGTCATGCTGCCAACATCGACACTAAAGCCATCGCCTACGCTGACGTTCAACTGCTGCGCGTAGTGCTGTACGCGCTGCAAGTATTGATCGTAGACTGGCTCTGTCACATACACACGTTCGGTACTGACGCACGCCTGCCCGCAGTTTTCCAATGCGCTGCGGATAGTGCCTGCCGCCGCGAGTTCGACGTTGGCATCTTCCAGAATGAGCAGTGGGTCTTTGCCACCGAGTTCCAGCGTGTACTGGATCAGGCGCTTTGAGGCGCGTTCGGCAACCTTGCGTCCAGTGGCTGTGCTGCCAGTGAACGAAACATAATCCACGTAATCAATGAGTACCGCGCCTGTGCTGCCGTCCCCTGTCACGATTTGTAAGGCATCTTCGGGTACGCCTGCCTGATACAGCAGATCGACAATATAGTTTGCGGTGAACGGCGAGAGTTCGCTGGGCTTCATAACGACGGTATTGCCTGCCGCCAGCGCTGGAATGAGATCAGTAAAACCGTTGTAGAGTGGGTAATTCCAGGGTGTGATGCAGCCTACGACGCCGTGCGGCTTGAAGTGTACCTTAGCGTATTGAATGAATGGCAGCAGCGCGGGACGCCGTTGTGAGCGCAGTAGGCGCGGCGCATGGTGGTACAACCAATAGGCTTCAGTGACGATGCCATAGACTTCCAGAAATGCGCCCGTGTCATTCTTGCCAGTTTCCTGACGAATCAGGCGCATCGCATCAGTACGCCGCGCCCACAGCAGGTCAGCAAACGCACGCAGGATGTAAGCACGTTCTTTCGCGCCGCGCGCTTCCCAGGCAGGCTGTGCCCCGCGCGCCCGTTCGACAGCGCCACGCACTTCATCTTCGCTGCAAATCGCTATGCTGCCGATCAGCTCCCGGCTCACCGGATTGCGCACTTCAATTTGAGCAGTGGAATGAGCAGCGCCGTTCATGCTGGTTTTCGACTGAGCAGACATATAAAAACCTAACTACTCTAAAGGGGAGCGATTATAACGCGCAATTAGCCAATCGGCGCGCTGGTGCTGACCATTTGCAATCCGTTTTGTTCAAAGCGTGCGAATGCTTCAATCGCCAGCGCTTCAAAGTCAATTTCAGGATGCGCAACCGATGACATGGCATCCTTGAGCACGCGGATACGCGCAATCGTTTCTGTCGGATAGTAACGCATCATTGAGGATACAGTTTCCAGGACGCAGTGACTCTTCGCCTGCCCCGCCACGTAAATCAGGTCATACTGCGCCAGCGTGTTTAAGAACTCGCGGTTCACGTCACCGTTGGGGTTGTCGGGTACCTTAACTTCGGGTTCGAGGA
>CALMZT010001102.1 GCA_937870805.1 uncultured Chloroflexota bacterium | reverse complement strand
GATGCTGAATCCTATGGGTTTCGCCACCGAAGCGAAAGTGGGCCATCAGGACGCTGGCTTGGGACGGTTGCTGCGGATACTGCGCGGGACGCTGCTGGCGCGCGTGGCGATGGCGTTCAATATTCAGGGGTGGGGCGCGTATAAGGACATCGTGGTGGCAGCAATCGATAACGAGAAGTTTGACGACACGCTGCGCATGATTATCAGCGGCACAACGTCACAGCGTCTGCGGCTGCGCGGTTACTTAGAGGAACGCCGTGCGAAAGGGGAGTTAGTGTATGGGGTACATGTGTCTCAGCACACGTTGATGACATGTGTGGTGTTCGATTATTTCGGGCGGCAGGTGCATTTCGTGGATGGCGCAGACGGCGGGTATGCGCTGGCGGCACGCGAGATGAAAGGGCAGATGCGAGAAATTGGTCTGGATACGGGATTGGTGAAATGAACGCTGCTGGGCTGGAGTGACGAGCGCAATCTACCGGGCATGTTTCCCGAAGCATTTCCGCCAATTGTGGATGGATGTCGCGTACCTTTGTGATTTCATCGATGCACGTACATTTCGTGGATGGCTCAGATGGCGGGTATGCGCTGGCGGCACGGGAGATGAAGGAGCAGTTGAAGGTGGTGGGATGATATAATGTTATGAGGAGAAGGAGTGTGAGCTAATGACAAACCAAGTATTGGTCAGTATTTCCGATGAAGCATATGAGCAATTTCGTTGGTTTGCTCACTGGACAAATCGTGATATTGCCGATGTTGTTGCTGATTCCATCAATTACCCTGCCCCGAAGCTGAATCCCCAAGTTTACCCACCTGTGGAACAACTCTCTGACACAGATGTGTTAGCTTTAGCAGAATCACAGATGATGCCTGAAGCAGGGGAACGACTGAGCGAATTGTCGTATAAACAGCAGGCAGAACCAATGTCGGCTGAAGAACATGCAGAACTCATGGCATTGTTAGAAATCTACCAAATCGGTCTCGTCCGTAAATCGCAGGGATTGCGTGAAGCTGTGCAGCGCGGACTGATGAAACGGCTAGATGAATGAGCCGTATTTCGCAAGCTGTTCGCGCGCGTATTCAAGTTCAAGCTAAAAATCGTTGTGGGTACTGTCAAACGCAGCAGCAATAGCTCAACTATGCTTTAGAAATTGAACATATTCTGCCTGAAGCCAAAGGCGGCACTGACGACGAAGATAATCTTTGGCTCGCCTGTAGAATGTGTAATGTATATAAAGGTGAGAAAACTCATGCCATTGATGATGTAACGGCTGAGTTCGTTCCTCTATTTAACCCGCGTACACAAAATTGGCTCCAACATTTCCGTTGGAGCAGCGACGGTACGATGGTTGATGGGCTGACCCCTTGTGGAAGGGCGACAGTTGAAGCATTGCAACTTAACAACAAATGGGCAATTGATGCGCGACGTAATTGGGTATCCGTAGGCTGGCATCCTCCGAAGGACTAGCGCATATAATATGATGTTGATGTGATTTATGAGGTAACAACAAATGACGTTGCAAATTACCATCAATGTGTCTGAGGATAACTATCGGCGCGCTGAACGTCTCGCCCAACTTACTGGACGAACTGTACAAGACGTGGTAGAAGAACAACTAAATGGGTCTGTACCTCATTATCCTTTAGAGCATATTGAAGAAATCGTAAAACTCCTTTCCGATGCGCAAGTTTTACTGTTGGCAAACAGCATGATGGATGCTGTCCGCCTGGAACGGTTTAGTGAACTCATGGAGCGAAATCGCTCAGGTGTGATAAGCAAGGCTGAACGTGACGAATTGGAGAGCTTACTGAAGGTTTATCATCAAGGTAATCTGATGAAGGGTCATGCGATTGGTGAAGCGATTCAGCGTGGACTTATGCAGCCCATCAATTCATGACGATCAGCGAACGATTACGCCAAACGATTAGAGAGCAAGCGAAATATCGCTGCGGTTATTGCTTGATGCATCAGCGTCATGTTTATGCCCCGATGGAAATTGATCATCTAAACCCACGAAGTCACGGCGGCTCAGACGACGAAGAGAACCTTTGGTTAGCGTGTCCCTTTTGCAATATCTACAAAAGCAATCTGGCTGACGGGGTTGATGATGCGACTGGTGAGCGTATCCCATTATTTAATCCACGTCGTCAGCGTTGGTTAGATCATTTCAAATTTGGAATAGATCGCGCTGAGATTATCGGCATCACGCCTTGCGGACGAGCTACGCTGAAAGCCTTACGCATCAATGACGTCGATCCCCTTGAATATCGTCGGCTTTTAGTGAAATTTAGCGAGTATCCGCCCAAAGAATATCTTTAAAGCATCTCCCGGAGGGTCTCCGCCAACTGCGGGGTGATGCCGCGCACCTTCGTCAGTTCTTCTACACTGGCGCTTTTGATGGCGCTGATCGAATTGCCAAAGGCTTTCAATAAGGCTTTACGGCGTGTGGGACCGATGCCGGGAATCGTTTCCAGCTTGCTTGCCATGCCGAGCTTCATGCGCTGCTGACGGTGGCTGGTGATAGCAAAACGATGCGCCTCATCACGGATGCGCTGCACCAGATACAGCGCCTGGCTGCGCCGTGACAGCACAATCGACGCGGGATTGTTCGGCACGAAAATCTCCTCAAACTGCTTCGCCAGCGAGACCACAGGCACTCTGTCAGTTAAGCCAAATTCGATCAACACTTCGACAGCGACGCCTAACTGTCCTTTACCACCGTCGATCATCAACAGATCGGGCAGAAAACGCCATGTTTCGTCTTTGTCCTTGCCGCCGGGCGCAACAGGTGCAGGATTCAACTGTGAGTCACGCCAGCGTAGGAAGCGGCGCGTGAGGGCTTCGCGCATAGACTGGTAGTCGTCGGGACCTTCGTGCGAGACGGTGCGGATATTGAACTTGCGATATTCATCCTTCTTGGGGGTGCCCTGCACGAACACGACGCGGCTGGCGACAATGGCTGTGCCCTGCGTGGTGCTGATGTCGTAGCACTCGATGCGGTTCGGTGGCTTGGGCAAATTCAACTCGCGCTGAAGCTCTGCCAGCGCTTCTTCCTGCTTGTGGGTATCGGCTTCCCACTGCGCTTTCAACATACGCAGCGCTTCACCCGCGTTCTCCCGCGCCAGCTTGACGAGATCATGCTTATCGCCGCGTTTCGGTACGCTGATGGTGACTTTTTCGCCACCGCGCTTGTCTTTTAGCCAGCGTTCGATGATACGCGCTTCTTCCACCTGTTCCGGCAAAACCAGTTCATTGGGGATTTCGGGCGCGTCGGCGTAAAACTGCTTGACAAACGCTTCGATGCCTTCGGCGGCGTTGACATCGACAGTGCCATCCAACGCCCGCGAGTCGCTGCCGATGAGTCGTCCATTGCGGATAAACATGATTTGCACCACCGCATCGCCGTTTTCGCGTGCAAGGGCAATCACGTCCTGGTTTTCCATACCTGGGCTGACAGCTTTGTGCTGCTGGGTGATGTAGTCGATGGCTTTGATTTGGTCACGAATGGAGGCGGCGCGCTCCAACTGCAAATTTTCGGC
>CALMZT010001101.1 GCA_937870805.1 uncultured Chloroflexota bacterium | reverse complement strand
CGCCGATCACTACTTTTATATGGACGAAGCCGCACAAGCTGTTGAAAAGGCGGGCACTCGTGCGCTGCTTGGCTGGGCGATCTTCGGCAGTGGCGGGCAAGCGATGATCGACAGAACTGCCGACTTCATCACGCGCTGGCAAAACGCAGCCAATGAGCGCATCCGCACGATCATGGCTCCGCACGCGCCTTATACCTGCGACGACGACTTTTTGCGCGCCTGTGCCGCCAGAGCACAGCAGCTTGGCGTGGGCATTCACATTCATGCGTCTGAAGAAATGGGGCAAACGCGCGCCAGCCTCGACAAGCGCGCCATCACACCGATACAGGTCTTGCAGCAAACAGGTATTCTTGATCTGCCAACGATCATCGCGCACGGCTGCGGCTTGCTGCCCGAAGACATCACTTTGCTTTCACGCTATCAGGCGGGTGTTGCCTGCGCGCCAAAAACCTACCTCAAGCTGGCGATGGGCATGACGCCTGTCGTGGAACTACGCGCGGCAGGTGTGCCTGTTGGCTTAGCGACGGACGGCGCGGTAAGCAACAACACGCTCGATGTGTGGGAATCGCTGCGGCTCATGGCGATGCTGCAAAAAGACCGCCACAACACGCCCGAAGTCTTGACCATCGCGGAAGCGCTGCACATCGCCACCCGTGACAGCGCGAAGGTATTGGGACAGGCGCACGAACTCGGCGCATTAGAAGCGGGCTATCTTGCTGACATCATCTTGGTCGATCTGGAGGGAATGCATCACCAACCGCTGCATAGCGTTACGGCGAGTTTGGTGTACAATACGCGCGCCAGCGATGTACAAACGGTGATCGTCGATGGACAAGTGATTATGCGTGACCGCCAACTGCTCACGCTGGACAAAGCGGAAATTGTTGCGCATGTGCAGATGGGCATGGAACGCCTTGCTCAGCGCGTCCCGAATAAACGTATTCAGGTCTACAATCCATAAATTATGAGAAGAACAATCCTCATTTTCATGCTGTTATTTGCCCTTGCCGCCTGTGGACAACCACCGCCTACAGCGGGTCCCGGCAGCTACATTTCACCCGACAACAAATTCACGTTCGGCTACCCACCGGAATGGGTGGTCGTCATCCTCGAAGCCGAAAACATGATGGATGTTAGTCGTTCCAGTGATACCGCCAGCACAATCCAAATCGAGGTATCTGTGCCGTTGCCGTTTGCCGCTTACGAAGAAGCTGGCTTAGGCACAACGGTGCGTGAAATCGTCAACGCCAGAGCGCAGTTGTGGCAGCGCTTCGGTCCGCGTGTCTCGCGCGATTTAAACATCCAAACGGCTGCCGTTACCGACTTCACTGTCGAGAATCGTCCTGCTGCCTACGCCCGCGCCACGATACCGGGCGATGAAATCACTTTTGGCGTGATGATCGTCGCCGTGCAGGTCAGCGATGAGCACGTCGTCACCATTACCGCTTTCCCGCCGCAGGGACAG
>CALMZT010001100.1 GCA_937870805.1 uncultured Chloroflexota bacterium | reverse complement strand
GACAACGCCGAGGCGCAGCGCTACCGTGAGTTGGACAAACTCGGACTTAAGCCGGATGCCCCCAACGCCGTGAGCACGGTGCGCGGACCTGAACTCATCCATGCCATACGCAAGCGGCAGGTGAAAATCGTCGAAGCGCCAATTCGTTTCGATGCCAGATGTGTCTATCTGGCAGACGGCACAAGCCACGAAATTGATGCTGTCATTCTAGCAACAGGCTATCGACCCGCACTCTACAATTATCTAGACCTGCCCTTTGAGACCGACCCTAATGGCTGGCCCCTGCGTGATCTGTCGCAGCATCCTGACGGGCGTGAAGTCTCAGGTTATCCGGGGCTGTATCTCGTGGGTGTGTTCTATAAGGGCAAGGGCGCGCTTTACAACTGCAACACGGAAGCCGAAATCGCCGTCGAACAGATCAAGGCGCGCCTGACGACATTCCGCGAAACCGCCTCTGAAACCCTCAGCAAATAAAATAGGGACAGTGCTGCACCGTCCCTATCTATCAATACTTCGCTTACAGTGTGCGGTTCAGGCTGTGGATGCCTGTTGCGCCGCTTGGACGCACCGAGCGCGAGGTTTCTTCCTGCGCCACATTATCTCCGTCCACAGCGCGCACTTCAAACGTGTGTCTACCCTGTGCGAACGCCCAGTCGTAGCGCCACACCACCCACGTCGTATCCGAAATCGGCGTGCGTAACTGCGCTTGCACCCAATTGCCGTCATCCACGCGCACTTCCACCTTTGAGATGCTGCGTGCGCCTGCATAGGCGATGCCGCCGACAGGCACGTACATCGTTCCATCGCGCTCATAAGTGTCGTTCGCGGCGACGGTATCGATCACGGAAGTAGTATTCACGCGCGCAACCGCATCCCAGCCGCGCTGCACCCAGAAGCCCTCTTCTTCGCTGTCGATCAATTCCAGCCCCGTAAGCCACTTGGGCTGCTTCATGCCGTAGCGATCAGGGATGTAAATGCGCAGCGGGAAGCCGTGCTCAATTTCTAGCGGCACGCCATCCCAGTAGTACGCCAGCATGACGCGCTCATCTTCCATCACCTTTTCTATGCTGACGTATTCGTAGAAACCATCAGCAGCCGTCATCTTGATATACGATGCTGTTGAGTTCGGGCGCGCGTCTTCCAGAATGCGCTTGAGGCTTGCGCCTGTCCAAAGCTGTGTACCGATCAGATCGCCCGCTATAGGATTGGAGATACACGACAGGGTGACGAAGCGGTCAATCGGTTCATACGCCTGAATCTGCTCCATCGTCAATTCCAGTGGATTTTCCACCAGTCCGTTAATCGTCAGCCGCCACGTTTCACCATCCACTACGGGCGGGATAGAATTGATGTCGATGCGGTAGTGATTTTCAAGCGCCGTGAACTCCGGGCGTGTGCCGGGTGCAGGTTCTAGCGCTGCGCTGGCGTTAGGCAGCTCATTATTTGCTGACCAGCGTGTTCCATCTACATTCGCAGCATTGGCGCTCGAAGCAGCAATTTGCGCGGTTTGTTCGCGCTGACCAAGCAAGGCACCTAAGCCTGCGCCGATTACAGTAATCGTTGCCGTTGCGCCACCCAGGCGCAGCAGGAATTGGCGGCGGTCAATGCCTTCAACTTCAAGAACAGTGCCATCAGACTTAATGACCTTGCCCGTGCGCGTGAGGTCGTTGTACACCCAATTGTGGGCGAAACCCCACACGGTAAACAGCGCCAGCGTCCATACACCGCTCACCAGTGGGTCAATTTGCGCTGGACGACCCACCGCAGCAATGATGAGCAGCATGGCAATACCGACCAGCACGCCCAGCACGACGCCTGCGAGGTAGTTATTTTTTGCATTGATTCTTGGCGCAAGTGCGAAGAAGATCGCACCCGCCACAGCGCCGAGGGTAATGATCGCGCCGACGCCCATGATTTGTTCCGCGAGTTTGGCGGTGGTCGCCGTCGGTCCCAGATTTAGACTGCGAATTACAGCCACAATGCTGTCGATGGCAAATGTTACTAAGCCACCCGGCAGCACACGTCCTAACCAATCAAAAAACTCAAAGCCCACGAATGGCAGTCCGAGTACGCGGCTGCCGAGATACGACAATGCGATCAGCGAAATCGTGAGCAAAGCGCCGACAATCGCCCCAATGACCCATAACGGTAGTTTTCTGTTTTGCATAATGCCTCTAGAAACGCTAACTTGACCCAGGATTATCTTAGCATGTTTAGCAGCTTACCCACGATTTATTGCGCAATCCTTAATAAATGATTTGATTTTTGCAAACCATGCTCATACAATCGTGGCTCTATTATCCAAAGGATACTTCATGATTGTTGTCGATGCCCACGAAGACATCGCCTATAACGCGCTCTGCTTTGGGCGAGATTATCGCAGAAGTGCCCTTGAAACCCGACGCCTGGAGCAGGGGACGGATACTCCTCAGAAGGCGGGCATTGCAACGGTGGGGCTGCCTGACTCAATGTTGGGGCGTGTGGCGGTGGTCTTTGCGACGCTGTTTGTTGCGCCGCACACGGGCAAAACCGACCCTTGGGATAAGCTGTCTTACAAAGACGTGGGTGAAGCCTATAAGCTGGCGATGGCGCAGATGGACTACTATCAGCGCCTTGCCGATGAGAGCGAAAAAATTCAACTGATTCGTAATACCTCTGAACTCGACGCAGTGTTGGCGACGTGGGAAAAGGACACACCTTTGGCTCAGCGCAAGCAGGGCTTGGTGATTCTGATGGAGAACGCTGACCCCATCATTGAGCCGCGCCAGTTCGAGGAATGGTATGAGCGCGGCGTGCGTATCGTCGGTCCAGCGTGGAAAGGCACACGCTACACGGGCGGCACAGGTGAGCCGGGACCCTTGACGAAATTAGGGCGTGAACTGCTGGAAGTGATGAACAGCTTCCACGCGGTTCTCGATTTGTCGCACATGGCAGAAGAAGCCTTTTTAGAGGCAGTTGACCTCTATGATGGTGTATTGATCGCCAGCCACAGCAACCCGCGCAAGTTCCGCAACACAGATCGCCACTTGTCGGATATGATGATTCGGCGCTTGGCGGAGCGTGACGGCGTAATGGGCATTGTGCTGTACAACCGCTTCCTCAGCGACAACTGGTCGCCGGGTGATCGCAAGTCAGATGTCAATCTCTCCGTCGTACTCGATGCCATCGACCACGTTTGTCAGGTGACAGGCAGCGTCGCGCATGTCGGTATTGGCAGTGATTTTGACGGTGGCTTTGGCGTGCAGAGTATTCCTGCCGAACTCGATACGGTGATGGATTTATGGTCAATAGGCGATGCATTGCGCGGGCGCGGCTACAGCGAAAGTGACATTGAAGCGGTACTCAGCGGGAATATGCTGCGCAAACTGCGGCAAGCCCTCGCGGCAGGTTAGGGATAAATGGCTCGACTGGCGCAGTTTGGGATTGCCTTAGGCACGCTGGGAACGATGCTGATTCTCATGGGCTTATTCCCCGGCATCACCGGGATTCGCCCCACTGTCACGATTGGCATCATTCAGATTGTCACGATTTTAGCGGGTTTCAGTCTGCTGATTATCGGCGCGCTGGTTTACGTCAAGTTCATGTTCTATGCCACGCAGGAGAGCAATTTATCGCAGCAGGTTGGCTTGCGGCTGGCGCTCACAGGGCTGGTGTTCGCCGCCATTTGTGGCTTAGCGGACGTGCTGGGTTTCGGCTCGAATTTGCGGGCAGAAGACTCTGATTTTCTGCTAGGTCCTCTGCAAGCCTTCGGCGTGATTGGCAGCTTTCTGGTAGCGTCTATCGGCGTCATCATTTATGCCGTTCGCGGTAGATTTAACGGCGATAGTTAATCGGTGCCTGCTGGCACTTCCAACGGCTTTGTTGCCATAATAGTCGTAAACGTGCCGCCAATATCCCCGCGCTTCAGGTTAATAAAACCTGCATCCGTCAGCAGTTTTGATTGCTCACTCTCTGTTGAAACAATATTGCCCCAGATTAACTCGCTGAACTGCACTAAGACAGACATACCAAATGCAGGATCACGCAGCTGCTGTGCATCTTCGGGCCATGTTTCATCGACGATGAACAGTCTGCCGCCGGGACGCAGCGCCCGGTAGCAGCCCGCTAAAACACTCGGACGCTCAGGCATAGGCAGTTCATGAAACACTTCAAACATCAGCGCCAGATCAAACTCGGACTCAAATTTGACCTGTTCGCCGCGCACATGGCGGAACGTCGCACGGCTGCTTAAGCCTAAACGCGATGATTCTTTGCGCGCAATATTAATGCCGTTGGCGTCGGCGTCGATGCCGACAAAGCGGCAGTTGGGGTAATTCTCTGCCAGCTTAAAGATCAGTCGTCCCGTGCCGCAGCCCACATCCAACACATGAATGCCAGTTTTAAGCTGTTCTCCGAACATGTCAGGCAGAATTTTGCCTACGACGAGACGCTGCAAGGGATGTGTCAGCCCTGAAACCCACTCGGAGAAAGGCGCACCATGTTCCCAGAATGGATGTACAGTGCCGTTGGCAAAGGCGTCGGGATAACGTTGAAAGTCATCGGCGAGATACGTGGCAAAGCCCTGTGCGAAACCACCCAGATAACGAGGATGTTCCTGATCGAGCAGCACCGTGTTGAGTTTCGGCGCGATTTGATATTTGTCTTCGCTGGTCATTTCCAGCACATTGAACGCATACGCCGCCTGACACCAGATACGCACGTAAGGGACATGCAGCTTGAGTTCAGCGGCAAGTTCGGCAGCGCTTAAACCGCCTTTTGCCTTTTCCAGCGCGGCGAACATGCCCAACTGCAAGCCTAGACTGATGACCTGTACCGTTTGCAAGCCGCGAAAGGCGTTGAAGACGAACTCGAATTGATCCTTCGTGCTGATTTCCTGCGCCACGTATTCATCCTTTGCTAGAAACCGCAGCACAGCATTATAACATCTAAACCTCTACCGGGGGCATCCCGCCGCCTTGTGTCGGTTCCTCGCTGGCGCTTTGTTCTGGCGCGGGTGGTCCCACAAGTTCAGGTTGCTCAACGACGCTTAGCATCACCGCATCCACTAAGAAGCGCGTGATGTCTTCTGGCAGGCGGCGCTTGAAATCTCGGAGCGACTCGCTGGTCAATTGTCCAAACACGGTAAACGTGTAAGTTTCATAGATGGTTTTGCCTGTGACCATCATTTCCGGTTCCCAGCCGTCAATCTGCTGCCACACGCCATATTGACACTGGAAAAGCTCAAAGACGATACGCACTTCGCCGTGCGTGCCTTCCATGCGCAGATCAAGCGCAATCGGCAGCATGGCGTTGCGGCTGGTGATTTTGCGCTGGAACTTCCCCGCGAGATTGCGCGCAATCGGACTCACCTGGCGGCTGATGCGCTGCTTTTTCTGGTCATTGTTGAGTTTGGCATTGCGTGCGATGGCGATGCTTGCCCGTGCCGCGCGGTTCAGGCGTTTAACCATGCCATCCGGCGCAAGCACCTGGCTGTGCGCCACGCGCCCGTAAGCGTCGTATTGGCTGATGCGAATTGCCGTCATGCGCCAGCCAGACAAGTACAAATTATCCACGCCGAGCAGCAGCTTGCGAGCGTAGGCGCTGCCCTCAGTACAGCCAGCGGGAAGCGAATCGTTTTGCGCGTGCTGCTGCCAGAGCTGCCGTCGTCCCCAGATTGTATTCGTATCGACAGGTCCCATCGTCGCGTAAGGCGGGCGTCCCGCGCCGAACGCTGGCGTTTTCTGCGTTGCCGCGCGTACCGTAATCCACACAATCATCAGCAGAAGCAGCACCGCCGCGACGACACCGACTACCCGCAGCACCTGTTCCGTATCGTTGGGATCGATGTTGAGTTGGCGCAGCGCATAGGCGATGGGGTCTTCCGTTGCGCTGACGCAGCGTCCCGCAACGCCGTTCACGCCTGGCGCAAACGTCACGCAAAGCAGCGCACGGTTATCCGCGCGAACATCATCGGCTTCTTCTTGCAGCTCGACGGTTGCTTCGAGCGTCTGCGTTGCGCCTGCCGGAAACGCACCCGCATCGAACGTAAAGCGCAGAGTCACCGCTTCGCCTGCTTCCAGCGCGCGCAGGTTGAAGCTGTTAATCAACTGCCCACTGTCAACGACGGTGAGGGAGACGGTAGCGTTCTCCTCCGCATCCTCACCGATATTACGCACCTCGAACTCCACGATGACCTGAGTTCCCGTTTCAGAGAACGAACTGTGCAGATTTTCGATGGCGTAATCAGGGGACGCAGTTTGCGCCCATACAGGTAGTGCAGCAATGAACAGCCAAAAAATCAGAATGAAAACCCTGCGCATACACTTTTCCCAGCGTGGCAAATGACGACTACATAACTATAGGATGAAAGCGCTTTGTGTGCCAAGCGCCTGCCCCACGCTCTCTCTACGAACGGCGTCTGACTGCCGCACGCAGCGCTGCAATGTTCGCCTCAACCGTGCCTTTGCCATCGTAAACACTTGTGCCCACTGCCAGCGCCGTCGCGCCTGCCTGCACGCACAGCCGCGCGGTCTCTTGGTCGATGCCGCCATCCACACCAATCACCATTTGTCGATCATGCACCTCAAGCAGTGCCCGCAGCCGCCGCACCTTGTCCACCTGTGAGCGAATGAACGCCTGCCCACCGAAGCCCGGATTCACTGTCATGATGAGTACGTAATCCGTCAAATCGAGTACTTCTTCAAGCGTGTTGATGGGCGTCGAGGGATTGAGTGCCACCCCTGCGCGCGCCCCCAACTGGCGGATTTTTCCCAGCGTGCGGTGCAGATGCGGCGACACTTCCTGATGCACGGTCAAGATTTTTGCGCCCGCCGCGATGAAATCTTCCAGATGATGCTCAGGTTCGACAATCATCAAATGAACGTGAAAGGGCAGGCTCACATGCTGGCGCAGCGCGCGCACGATATGTGCCCCAAAGGTCAGGTTCGGCACAAAGCGTCCGTCCATGATGTCGATGTGTAATGCATCCGCGCCTGCATCTTCAGCAGCTTTCGCTTGTTCGCCCAGCCGCAAAGGGTCGGCTGCCAAAATCGAGGGTTCGATACTCACCATATTCAACTCATCCTAAAATAACGTCACGAACAAAGGATTTTCACTTGAACTGTCAACTGAAAACTGTTAACTTTCCCGTTTCAAATGTTTGATGCCATCTGCGCCCGCCACAATCACATCTGCCGCTACCCCTAAGAACAACCCATGCTCCACAATGCCCGCGCGCCCATTCAACTGTGCCGCCAATGCACTCACATCAGAGATTGCGCCGAAGTTGCAATCGAAAATCAGGTTGCCTTGATCGGTGATAAAGGTCGAACCATCGGATTTCTGGCGAATCTTCACCTGCGCACCGAGCGCTTCCAGAAAGTGTTTTTGTGAGCCTTGACCGAACGGCAGCACTTCAATCGGTACCGCCCAATGTGTGCCCAACGCAGGTGACAGCTTGGACTCATCCACGACGATGATTTCGCGCTTCGTGGCTTGCGCGACGATTTTCTCACGCAGCAGCGCGCCACCGCCGCCTTTGATGAGGTTCAACTGCGGGTCAACCTCGTCTGCGCCGTCAATCGTGACTTCAATCACTGGATTTTGCTCCAACGTCGTCAGCGGAAAGCCAAGTTTCAGCGCTTCGGCTTCGATCTCTCTGGAACAGGGAATGCCAACGACATTACGCAGTTCGCCCGCGCGCAGCAGTTCGGCAAGGCGGCGCAGCGCCAGCACGGCGGTACTGCCCGCGCCGAGTCCGATCACCATGCCCGATTGGATAAACTGTGTCGCGTGTTCGGCGGCTTGCTGTTTGAGCTGCTGTGCGTCCATGCGCGTCCCTTCAGTGTTGACCCTCCATACATTCTTTGCAATACTACCCTGAAAACAACTCAATCCCAAACATCACCTGCTTATGTTATCATCATTACAGTGCGAAAATACTTGTGCTTCCTTGTATCTTACTGAAAACTGAAAACTGTTTACTGAAAACTTCTTATGCTAGATCAAACGCAACCACTGGCAGACCGTCTACGCCCTACCACCCTTGAAGAAGTGATCGGTCAGTCACATCTGGTCGCCAAGGACAAACCTTTGTGGCTCATGGTTCACAACCAAACGATTCGCTCCATGCTGTTCTGGGGACCGCCCGGCGTCGGCAAAACGACCCTTGCGCGCATCATCGCTGCGCAAACGGGCAGGCGCTTTTTCCAACTATCTGCGGTTTCGGCTGGCAAAGCCGAGCTGCGCGACATCATCGAAATGATTCGTAAAGATGACGCCGACGGCTCTGTGGTGTTTTTAGACGAAATTCACCGCTTCAACAAAGCCCAGCAGGATTTTCTGCTACCCTATGTCGAGAACGGCACGATTGTCCTCATCGGCGCGACAACTGAAAATCCCAGTTTTGAAGTCATCCCTGCGCTGCTGTCACGTTCACAGGTATTTTTGCTTCAGCCGCTGAATGAGCAGGAGATGGGACAGGTCATCGAACGTGGCACAGCAGAACTCGGCGTCACGATTGCCGACGACGCCAAAGACTTTCTGGTCGAGTTTTCCAACGGTGATGCCCGCCAGGCGCTGAATTTGCTGGAAAACACGGTCACGCTGCACAAGCTGCATGATGCCGAAATCACTGTCGAGCATTTCAAGAACACGCTGCAATCCAAGCATCTGCGCTACGACAAGGCGGCTGAGGAGCATTACAACACGGTCAGCGCCTACATCAAAAGTATGCGTGCCAGCAACGTCGATGCCGCGTTGTATTACCTCGCGCGCATGGTCGATGGAGGCGAAGACCCAACATTTATCGCGCGCCGCCTGGTGATTTTCGCCAGCGAAGACATTGGCATGGCGAATCCTACGGCGCTGGTGGTCGCCAACGAAGTGTTCCGCGCCGTCGAAGTGATCGGTTATCCCGAATGCCAGTTCAACCTAGCGCAAGGGACGGTTTACATGGCACTCGCGCCCAAAGATCGCGCGTCGGGTGATGCTTACTTTCGCGCGCTGGAAGATGTACAGCAGCATGGCAATCTGCCCATTCCACTCAATCTGCGTAACGCGCCTACCAAATTGATGAAGGAACTCGGCTTCGGCAAAGGCTACGAGATGTACAGCGAAGATGATTTGCTGCCTGAAAAGCTGAAAGGCACAAAATACTACTACAAGGAAAACAAGGAATGATGGGGATTAAATCCCGAACCCCTTATCCACTGACCAGCGATGGCTATATCTTCGGGTGCAAATTCACCTTTTCCACGAGAGCAAATATGCTCACCACGCGCGTGAAAAGCCCCTCTCCATGTGTCGATTCTTCATTTACCGCAATCGTCCCAAAAATGGAGAGGGGTTTGGGGTTTACAAGGGTAGGTTTTTAATGGTTCTGCCATAGCTCAACAAAGTCTCAATAATTGCAAATATTGGTGAACTGTAATGGTCTTCTCAGCCCCTTTAGTGGGCTTACCGTTTTGCTGATAGCCTAGGGTTTTGAACCCTAGGCGGCGCAACCAGACTCATTCGTTAAATACCTACCCTTGTGAAGGGGTTTGGGGTGAGGTTTGATGCGAAGTCTTAACCAACAACGAATAACGAACAACCATGAACCTCAACGGCAAACGCATCATCCTCACAGGCGCAGCCTCCGGCATCGGCAAGGCGCTGCTAGAGTGTCTCGCTGCTTATGACTCGCAAATCATCGCTGTAGATCGACAACAAGCAAACGTTGACGCCGCGATCAAAGCGCTTCCCAATTCCCACGCTCAAATATCGTCTTATGCTTGTGATCTTGGACAGCAAGCCAACGTGGACGCCTTGTTCGATTACGCCGTTCAAACCTTTGGCGGCATAGATTTATTCATCGCCAACGCGGGTTTTGCCTACTACGAGAAAATTGAAACGCCTGATTGGAAACATATCGAGGATATTTATCGCATCAACGTCTTTTCGCCGCTGTATACGGTGGAAAAGATGTGCGCGCTCAATGCCGATCATCCTTATGGCGTCGTCATCACCGTGTCTGCGATGGGCAAGTTAGGACTTCCCGGTTGGGCAATTTACGGCTCAACCAAAGCGGCGCTTGATAGATTTGCCGAAGCCTATCGTTACGAATTGGGCAATAATGCGCTGCTCACACTGGTCTATCCTATTGCCACACGCAGCAACTTCTTCGCTGCCGCAGGTAATAAAACCCCTGTGCCTTTCCCTTCCCAAACGCCGGAATACGTCGCCAAAGCCATCATCACAGGAATTGAGCGTAATCAACGTGAAATTTACCCATCCCTTCTCTTTCGCATCGCATGGACGCTCAACCGTATCCTGCCGATGGGTTGGTTCATTCGCGCCAACGAAGCACGCGCGTTCAAACGCTGGCTCAACAAAACGTAGGGGACGACCAACGTGTCGTCCCATTTTGCTTCCTGCTGATAAACACCGTCTAAGGACGCGCGTCTTAAAGCCCTCTCCATGTGTCGATAACTCCCTACCGCAATCGTTCCTAAAATGGAGTGGGTTGGGGTGAGGTTAAGCCGAATGATCGTTAACCCTACTGTCAACTGACAACTGATGACTCGCTTACATTACACCGCGCATTAAAGTGTCAATC
>CALMZT010001099.1 GCA_937870805.1 uncultured Chloroflexota bacterium | reverse complement strand
CGACAAGGTGTAACGGGTCGTCGCATCTTTGATTTTGGCGATCCCGAAGTCCATGAGCAGCGCTTGTGGTGGGTCTTCACCGCGCAGCATCACGTTAGAGGACTTGATGTCGCGGTGGACGACTCCTTGTCCATGTGCATAATCCAGCGCCGATGCCAACTGCCGCAGCAGGACACAGGCATCCTCATACGTGAATTTACCACTTTTATTGAGGCGATACGCTAAATCCGTACCCTCGACATACTCCATCGCCAGATAATGGATACCTTCCTGTTCACCCGATGACACCAGCTTGACGATGTTGGGGTGATTGAGCGCGCGCATCGTACTGGCTTCGCGCTCGAACCGAACCAGCGATTCGTTTCTCTGCGCCAGGGCTTCGGTTAAAACCTTGAGGGCGACGGTTTGACCATTCGCTTGCCCTTGATACACCTCGCCCATGCCACCTTTGCCCAGCACCCCCAACACTTCATAACCGCCTATCGTTTTGCCTGTGAGTGCGCCGGGCTTTTCGATATGCGGCGCTTGCTGCGCTTTTTCCAGTTGATTAAGATCGAAGTTCAGCCGATAGATGCGGCGGTCAACGAAACGCTGCGCTGCTGAACGCAGTCGGCTGAAAGCGACGCCGCTGATGAGCGTGCCCACCGCCAGCGGAATCACGGCAAACTGCGCGCCGAAAACGTCCTGTGTCACCAGGTAAGACACGACAAAAACCAGCCCAAAGATTGCCAGAATGCCCAGCGAAACTGCGCCGTACACCAGCGAACGGTTAATCACCAGATCGATGTCGTACAAACGGTAGCGCAGGATGGCAAACATCGTCGTCAAGGGAACGACGAGCGTTACAAGATTGAGCAGGACGAGAAAGGGCACCTCAAGCGAATCTGCGAGAGCATCCTGCCCGACGGTTTTTAAGAGACTCGTCACGAGCAGCAAAAACCCATTGGTAAACAACCACAGCGCGATGCCCAACAGTACCCACTTCGTCTGCTGGCGACGCATCGGCGTAAACACATGCAGATAGCGATGACGCAAGATCAGCACAAACGAGATCGCAAAGCTGACATAGATCGCCGTATCCACTAAAGGATCAAGGGGAATCAATAGAAAGGCGCTGATTAAGTACCACCCGCCAAAAGCAATCGGGAGCAGCACAGACCAGCGTGGAGCGAGTTTTCCGTCAGGAAACAGCATCAGGAATAAAACAGGCAAAAAATTGCCGTTGAGATTAAAGTACGCTTTAAACAGCATCCAGGCGGACCCATTCCAGCCGTAACCCAGTGTGACCATGCCCGTGATGGCGAACGCCAGCAGAACATAGCTGGAAAACAGCGCCATCCAATCGTCGGAACGCCGTACAGCAATGAACAGTGCAATCGTGATCGACCACAAAATGATGATGATGTCAATCACGATGACGTGTATCGCTGCGAAGCTCCCCAGGGGCCAGACAGTGTTCAGCGTGACAACACCTTCTGGTCCGTCGCCTGTGCGCACTGTAAGCTCCAAAGGTGTATCAGGAGGATACGCGGCGGTCAGTGCATAAACCTCATCAGGGGTAATGTTGGGAGGGAGACGTTCACCGTTGATCGCCAGCAGGTAATCGCCGTTCTCAATCTTTCCAGCCGCTGTACCGCCGTGATAGATGGATAACGCAATCATGCCATCTTGTTCGTAAATATAACGGAGGGCGTCACACAGACAGCTTTGGAGGGGCTGCTGGATGAAACGCACGACGGAACTCACTGCCGTCGCCAAAAGCGCCAGCACAAACACCAGCCACACCAGCCGCATCAGCCAGACCGTGCGCGGGTTTTGAATGCGCGTCTCGGTATATTGCCCGGTATCACTCGTGGCAGTGGGTGTTGCACTCATAGGAAATGCGCTCCAGAAGACGATGATTGCTAGCGCTATTGTAGCGCAGTTTAGCGCGAAGGCAGTACCCCATCTTCGGGGGTCATAGCATCTCGCTCTGCGTGACCTTCGTCTGCGATGTCGTCACTTCCCAATTGCGCAGCTCAGTGCGGAACAGCAGCATCGCCAGCGCGCTCACGATCAGCAGCACAGCATTGATTCGGATCGCGGTTTGCACGCCAAGATGCTCCGCGCTTTGCCCCACGAGGTACGCCGCTACAGGCTGAAACCCGAAACTCAGCATCGTAAACAGGCTTAGAAGACGCCCGCGCATATCCGATGGCGACATCAACTGCACCAAACCCAACGCCATTGTGATAATCGTCGGAACGCCGATGCTGGCGCAGAACAGGCACAGCAGCGATAGCGGAAGCCACGTCGAAAAGGCAAACAGCAGCATCCAGACGCCTGTCCATATGGCGGCAGCAGTGAGCACGAGTCCGCTGCGTTTTTGCGCCTGTGCTAATGGAACGACCAGCAGCACGCCCAACAAAGCGCCTGCTCCCGACGATGCTTGCAGATAGCCTGCGGTTTCTGCATCGCCGTTCAGCACGACGGTGGCGACAGCAGGCAGCATCGTCAAAATCACCGAAAAGACGAAAAATGTGGTCATCGCCGCGAAGATAAACAAATCCTGCATACGCGGCTGCGTGCGTACAAACTGCATGGCTGCGAACAACTGGCGCAGTGGGTTCGCGCCGTCTGATTTCTTCTGAACTTGCTGCGCGCGTACTGCGATTAAGCTGAGAATTACCGCAAGGAAGCTCAAGCCGTTGAGCCAAAACGCAGGCGCTGTGCCGATACGCGCGATGAGAATCCCCGAAAACGCTGGACCCAGCGTGCGGCTGACGTTGACAATCATCGCATTGAGGTTGATCGCCTTACGCACCTCTGCCATGCCCGTCAAATCGCCCAAAAACGCCTGCTGCGCGGGCAAATCCAGCGCTGTCACGACGCCCAACAGCAGCGCCAGTCCATATACGTGCCACACTTGTACTAATCCGGTTTGCACCAGCAGCGCCAGAATAAACGCCAAACACATCGCAGCGCTCTGCGTGGCAATCAACAGCTTACGCCGATCCCAACGATCTGCCCACACCCCCGCCCAGGGACCGATCACCAAAATCGGCAGCGTGGCGAACGCCGTCACAGTCCCTAACGCCGCTTCCGACCTCGTGAGTTCCCACACGACCCAGGCTTGCGCCGCGTTTTGCAGCCATGTGCCGATGAACGAAATCGCTTGCCCGCCGAGATAAATACGAAAATTAGGGTAACGCAGCGGCGAAAAACTCTCGCGCAGCGTCGTGAAAACACTTGTCATTAACGAGCCTTCCATCAACGGAGCTTTTACTTAAGGGGATTATTTCATGTTTTTAGTAGATGCTCGTGCGTGGGCGATTCTTACGAGATTTGTTTGATAGCACACATACAAAAGCGTGGTGCGCGCCGAACAAGCATTTGACATCCTGCCGTTCGCGTCTAAGCTTGAGCACATTTCTTATGTTGCCATGCAGCTAGGTCTCATGACACGTTTCACGTTCGTGCCAGGCGGCGCGCTGAGTTAAGTGAAAAGACAATACATATGCAGCATAACGACGCATTCACACGCTTTCACGAGATCGGAACGGCTTACATTAAGCGAGATGTGGCGTTCCTGCAACAAGCCCTAACCGACGACTTCGCCTTTACGTCCGCAGTGGGGCGCATCGTCAACAAACAGGAGCGCATTCAGGCGATCACGACGGGCGAACGCCAGCTTGAAGCCATTCATTACACCGAGTTAGCGCTGCGGCAGTACAGCGAAACCATTATCCTCACTGCCCGCTTTACCGCGTCGTTCACGATGACCAACTCAAAGACGCGCGTCGTGGATGAAGGTAGAACTACGTGTGTCTTCGTGTATCAAGAGGAGCAATGGCTGTTAGCAGCGCAGCACAACAGCCATCTTCCAGCATCAAATAGCAATCCATGATTTTAGCGGGTGTCGTCATGCAAGCGGTGAGCATCATTGGGAATAAATGCTAAATTACGGTAATGCGGCGAAAACCCCTTCTCCTCACCGCTGAGTCTCGGATGCAGATGACCATAAGTTGTGCGATAATCTTCACTATCAGGTTAACGAGCGTAGGGTTGGCTCATGTTAGAACAAACAGCAGCCATGACATTAGAAGATTTCATCCGCGAGTACGAACGCGCGCCCTTTGAGTTGGTCAATGGGGAGAAAAGACCGATTATGCCAAACGTGATGATACACCAACTGCGGCGGCGGGCGTTGTTCCGTGTGTTAGATGCCTATTGCACAGCACACGCCC
>CALMZT010001098.1 GCA_937870805.1 uncultured Chloroflexota bacterium | reverse complement strand
ATCGTCACGTTGACGGTTTCGCCTTCCCGTAAATCAACAGGCTCAAGCAGCCGCAAAACACCATCCTGATAAATCGCGCGTACTGAAGCAACCATTGTGTTTTTCCCAGAACCTTTTTACGCAGTATACTCTTTCTCATTATATGACATTTACCAGACGAGGTTTTATCGTGACGCGACGATTCCCTCTTTCCTTTTTCTTTCTCTGTGTTCTTGGCGTCCTGGCGGTTCAATTTTCTTCTGTCCTTGCACAAGACGATGGTTTGAACCTGCCCACTGAACTCTACGTGCTGCAAAACAGCGGTGTCGTGGAGCGCTATGGACTCGGCGCGGCGGGCATCACCACCGTCACGCCGGAAGGTGCTTTCGTGCTGGATTTCGCCGTTGCGCCTGATGGCAACCACATCGCCTACCGTACCGAAGAAGGCTTGATGCTCAAAGAAATCTTCAGCGATGCGGTGACTTCGATTGAAGGCACAAGCGCCAGTCTGCCGCCGATACGCGGGCGCGGTGATACGCTCATCTGGACGCCGGATGCTTCGATGCTGGCATACACAACACTGTTCGGCGTGCGCGTGTATTTCTCGCAAACCCAAACGTTCGCTGAGATTTCACAGGCGAGTGTCGTCAGCCTGATGTGGTCACCCGACACCAATCACCTTGCCGTCGAAGCGCAAAACCCCGACCCCAACGCACAGAGTAATTTCTGGTGGATTTACCGCCGCGATGGCACGACGTTCGCGCTGGTGAGCGCGATTACGTCATCCATCGGCGTCTCGTGGCTGGATAACGCGCGCCTGATCTTTGCGCCAGAAACAGGCGGCTTGTATACGATGGATTTGAACGCCGCCAACGCCCAAACTGAATTGTTAGATGCCAGCGTCGTCTATCGCCTGCCTTACGTGCGCGCCGATGGCACGATCACCGTTTTCGCAGATGTGGACGAAAGCGAAGCCACTGCGGAAGCCACCGCCGAACCGGGAGGCTCAGGCGTGATGGGACGGTTGATTGCCCTGATTGATGGACAGCCTACTGAAACAGGCGGCTCTCCTGTAGACCTTGATCGTGTGCGCTGGGCACCGCGCGGCGATTTGTTGGTGGCGTTTCGCGGCGGTGTGCTGGCGTTGGTCAATCCTGCCAGCGGCTTGGCGTTCGCGCTGCCGTTAGAAACTGCGGTAGCTTACGGTTGGGGACCCCTGCCGCCGCCCAGCGCTAACACGGTACAACTGCCGAGCGATGGCTATTTCCTGAGCGATTTTGCGACGGGCATTGCGCAAATCTGGCGCTTGCCCGCCGATGGCACACCCGCCTATCCCTTCACGCTGGCGGAAGACTGGATTACCGAATTCGCCGTTTCACCGGATGGCGATAACGTGGTCTACGTCAGCGGCGGCAAATTGTGGCTTCAGGAAGTGAACCCGGAAGCCACGCCTGCTGAACTGGCGACGTTGGAGAACGCTGAAGGTGTCATTTCGCCTACGTTTAATGCCAGCGGCGATCAGGTGGCTTATGCTGATGGTGGAATCTGGCTCGTACCTGTTGCAGGCGGCGTACCTACTGAATTACTTGACGGCAGCTACGGTCAGCCGCAGTTTGCGCCGAACGTCAACGCCTTGCTCGTCAGCAGCCTAGAAGCGGGGTTAGGGGTATTTGATGTCGCGTCCGGCGAAGTGACGACATTTGCCAATACGAACGTTGGTTTCTGGTTACGTGATGGGCGCATTGCGGCTGTGGAGAACGCAGGTATCGGCATTTATGATATCAACACGCTGCCTACGCCCTCAGAATTTGTCCAGTTTCCGCAGGGCGCAGTAGCATGGGAGGTAATGCAGCCCGCAGGAGAAAGCAATCTGCGCCTTGTGCTGACGCCGCCGTCGGTGCAACCTGCCAGCGTCGCTGAGTTCCAGTTGGGCAGCAGCGGCATCAACCCTATTGCAAATCTTGGATACATTGTCGCGCCCGTTTTATCGCCCGACGCTGCATTCGTGGCGGGCTACCGCTATCTGCGCACCGATGCGAACGGCATCACACGCGGACCGCTGCTGTTCGTGGCTGTGGACAGCGGGGATGCCATCACCCTCAGCGCGCCGCCGGAAGCGTGGGCTTTCCAATGGGGGCAGTGAGTCATCAGTTCACAGTCAACAGTTTTCAGTTCAATGCACAGCAATCTCTGTATTCTCTTTACTCAATGATGTTACGCAGGTTCAGCTCGAACAAGGGGGTTAACCCCCTTGTTCACAGGTTCAGGTGCGTAATGTCAGTTGCAAAGATTGTCGTTTGTAGGGGCAAGACATGTCTTGCCCTTACTGATAACTGTCAACTGACAACTGAAGACTCTTCACAGCTATGATTGATTTCGTCGCCTTCGGCATCGTCATTGACGACATTGTGCTGCCCGATGGCACGACGCACCTGGGTGTGCTCGGCGGCGGCGCACCGCAAACGGCGTGGGGCATGGCAGCGGCGTTGGGTTCTGGTGAGCGCGTGGGCGTCACGGCGAACATCGGCGCAGACTTTGACGATGCATGGCTCGAACCGCTGCGTCGCGCAGACGTAAACCTTGATGGCGTGCGGCGCGTGTGGGAGAAGACGCCGCGCGCGTGGCAGTTGATGGAACTCGACGGGCGGCGCACGCATGTCTGGCGCAATCCTCCGGCAGGGCGGGGCGCTCTAGCGGATGTCTACCGGGAGGCGCGTGCGCTGCATTGGGGGCTGCACCCCGAAAATCCCGATTTGTCAGGCGCGCAGGCACTCACAGCACAGGGCAAATGGGTGAGCCTCGAAACCTTTAAGCCACCTGATGAACCCTTGAATGACGACGAACTACGGACGCTACTTACAGCGTGCCGAGTGTTCTCTCCCAATTGGAGGGAAGCCACGCGCATCACGGGCACAGAGGACTATCGCCAACTGCTGCGGCGTTTTCAGGCGTTGGGCTGTCATATTCTTGCGCTGCGGCGCGGCGAACAGGGCGCGGACGTGTGGGATTTGCGTTTGGGCGGCGGCGTGCGTGTGCCTGCTGTGCCGACGACTGTTGTAGATGCGGTTGGCGCGGGAAATGCTTTTTGTGGCGCGCTGCTGGCACGCCTGGTGACAGGTCTAGAGGGTTATAACGACACCGCTGACATCACCGCGCTCTATGCCGCCGATACGCTGAAATATGGCGATACAGGGTTGTCTGCCGCTGCCTGCCATGCCGTTGCCGCCGCGTCGTACATGGTCGAGCAGATCGGGATTCCACCGTCGCTGCCGCCGAGCGAAGATTACCAGCGGCGCGTGTCCGATGCGCTGGCGCGAGTCGAGCAGCTGAGTATCGAAACACAGTAGGGAGATCATTGCTTGCCCGCGATTTACGTCGGGTCAGACCAACGTGTCTGACCGTTTTTCAGGAAGCACACGCTTGTGCTCTCCTACAAATAGCTATCACGGTCAGCAGGGTGACTTAAATCTCAATGCAGTTGAGTTGACTCGCTTATGGTGCAAAGCTATAATCTGCTGTAGTATTGATTTGAAAGCACACTTTATCTTAATCGAGTTTTAGGGGGCTTCGATGCCGCTTCAGGGCAACCTCAGAAATTTTAGCACCACGCAGTTGCTCAATCTGATCAACCTTGCGGGCAAGACGGGCACACTGACCATCTTTGAAGGTATCCCGACAGGTGAAAAAGATGCTATGCAAGAGGAAAAAATGGCTCCCGGTGCAGAACGAGCAAAAGTCGCGTTCAAAGCGGGCAAGCTGATCTTCGCTGCGATGCAGGGGCAGGATGGCAATCTCGTTTCGGTGCTGAATAAAGCGGGGAAACTGACCGACGATCAAGCGCGTATTATTCGTGAGCGTGCCAAGAACACCAGCGACAAAGCCCTCGCCATGCTGCTCATTAACGCCAACTACGTCAGCCAGAACGATGTCATCAACAGTGTGCAGCAGCATACGCTGGATGTCGTGTATAACCTGATGTCGTGGAACAAAGAGCCGTTCCGTTTTGAAGATGGCACACTGCCCGGCTCAGACCGCATTATGGTGCCGATTGATCTGGAAAATGTCATCATCGAAGGGTCGCGGCGTCTCCGTGAAGTCGATGAACTCGTCAAGCATCTGCCGAACCTCGATATGGCGCTCAAGTTCCCCGAAAACCCCAAAGAGAAATTCCAGGGTATCAACTTAAGTGTCGAAGAATGGCGTGTGGTGTCGTTTATCAATCCTAAAAACACCATCCGTCAGATCGCCAAAGCCAACAACATGTCGGAGTTGGAAATACGGCGTATTGTGTATGGGTTGGAGCAGGCGGGTTTGGTAGAAATGGTCAAGCCCCCGTCAGTCGATGGCAAGCCCGCGCCCGGCACGCCGCAAAGCCGTATGCAGCAGCGCCGCCAACAAGCTGCCAAGCCGCAAGTGCAAAGAGCCGTCGTCAGCAAACTGATCGACAAAATTCGGTCTATTTAATACGCCCTTATTCGTTTTGTGGCGGCAGGGCAGCCGTCCTATTATTCGGGTGCTATACGGGAAGAGCAAGCTATGCAGACAGTAAAAATGGTCATCACGGGGCCGTTTAGCTCCGGCAAAACCGAGTTTATCCGTTCGATCAGTGAGATCGAGGTGGTGTCGACGGAACGCGAAATTACGTCAACCGCCGAGGCAAAGGTCAAGGACGCGACGACGGTGGCGATGGACTTTGGTCGTATCACCGTTGACGACGACCTTGTGCTTTACCTGTTCGGGACGCCAGGACAGCGCCGCTTCGACTTCATGTGGGAGATTCTGGCGGAAGGCATGTTGGGCTTCGTGGTGATGGTGGACAGCGCCAAACCCGAAACCTTCCGTGAAGCCAAGAGCATTCTGGAAACGTTCCGCGCTTATGCGCCGACGCCCTATGTGGTGGCTGCCAACAAGCAGGATCACCCGGATGCGTGGGCAGCGGAAGATCTGCGTATCGCGCTGCGCATCGAAGAAAACGTCAAGCTGCTGCCTTGCGTGGCGAAAGACCGCGAGAGCGTCAAGAACGTTCTGCTGGAACTGCTTTATTCCATCCTCGAAGAGATGGAAAGCTAGACAATTACTCTATATTGAACCGCGTATATGAAACAAGGGGCTTAAGCCCCTTGTTGGCGTATTCCACCGCACAGGACGAAAAACGTGGCGACTCTGGTCACTGAACAGGGCATCGTACATTATGAAACCTATGGTCGCGGACGCCCTGTGCTTTTGCTGCATGGCTGGTTAGGCTCGTGGGCGCTGTGGCGCAAGTCGATTGAAATTCTTGGCAAGGAATTTCGTACCTACGCGCTCGACTTCTTTGGTTTCGGGGAATCTGGCGATCAGGCAAACGACTTTTCCGTCGATAACTTTGTGCTGCTTGTCAACCAGTTCATGGATCGCCTGGGCATCGTCAAAGCGCCGTTGGTTGGGCATTCAATGGGCGGCACAGTATCCCTCAGCGCTGCCGTGCGCTACCCCGAAAAAATCGTCAAAGTGATCGTCATCGGCTCGCCCATTCAAGGCAATTCGCTCAACTTCATCCTCAAGCTGTCGGGTTATCGCAACATCGCCCATCTTTTTTGGCTCTACCCTTCACTGCTCCAACTTTTCTTACGCGGCTACTCCTATTTCATGGCGAAAAACGGTAAGATGCTGGGCGATATGATTACTTCCGATGTATCGAAGACTACCGTCGATTCGTTCTTCCAAAGCATCGGCACGCTGCGCGCGACTGACCTGCGCCAGCAAATCGGCAGCATCAAAGCGCCTGTGTTGGGCATCTACGGTAAAAAAGACATCATCGTTCATCCCAACCAGCATAAACTGTTGAAAAAGTATCTCCCCAGCAGCAAAATCGCCTGGTTCGAGGGTTCGGGACACTTTCCGATGATGGACGAACCCGAACGTTTCCACGAAACCGTGCGCGATTTCCTCTATAATGGCTGAAGCTAATTTTGCTCTTTAACTAAATCACTCACCTTACGCAGCAAGCTGAATAGGTGGGAACTGACGAAGGGTAGCAAAAGCCGAATGCAAAGCAGCGCTAGCCAGCCTGGTTTTAAGGGCAAAGGGATTGAGCGGAGTGGCTTTACGCAACCATTCGAGCTTGATATAGGCGCATAAGGCAGCAAAGAGATGCTTCGTTTGAGTCGTGAAGGTCTGGGTAGGCGATTTTTCGAGAGACGCCTTTTGCTTGAGGGATTTAGGGTAGGGTGCCACGTTCCATCGTTTACGTCGGCAATCCTATCATCAATGATGATGACGCCCTCGTCTTGCTCAATGTGCCGCACATCCGCTTTCACAAGCTGCCACAAATCGGCAGCGTTCATGGCTGCCTTCGACCACAAGCGCTGCATCTGGTCATGACTCACCCTGCCTCCCAACAACTCGGCCCAGCCTGTTCCGCTTGTCTGACTAAAGGCACTGATCAGCTAATCGCTCTAAATATCCAGCAGTTCTTTGTTTTTCATCCCTTTAGTTTATCTCATCCTGCGTAAGGTGAGTTAATATGCCAAAACGGGACGACACGTTGGTCGTCCCCTACGAATATCGGGTTAAGATGATTAACTGATGTTACGCACCCTGAACCTGTGAACAAGGGGTTTAAACCCCTTGTTCGAGGCGAACCTGCGTAATGTCAGTGATTAAAGCAAAAATCGTATTCGTTAAGGTTTATCCTGACGCCAATGAACACATTGGTTCGCCCCTACGTATCCACGAGGTTTACCACTCCCTTAGTTTCCCGCCTGCCAGCCTAACTTACCCTCACGCTCTACGACGCGCCCGATACCGGGAAACTCGAAGTGATACGCCAGCAGCAGCGCGTTTTCCTTTGCGGCACGCTCAAACAGCTTGCGACGTGAATCAGGCGAGATGCTTTTTTCGTAATCGAAGCCCGGACACCATTCAGGGTGCGCCATCTGGAATGGCTGGTGCGCGGCATCGGCGATGTGCAGCAGCTTTTCGCCATTGGATTCGATCAGCAGCGCTGTGTGTCCTATCGTATGTCCCGGCGCAGCAATCGCACAAATACCCGGCAGCGCCTCAGCCTCAGTCCCAACGATGCCGAGGGTGGTCACGCGATCCTGATTCGCCTTCAACGTTTCCCAGGTGGTACGTGTGGGGTTGGTATCGCCTTCTGGGAAGCGCTCATCTGCCGTCCAGAAATCCCATTCAGACTTCCAGATGATGTAGCGCGCGTTGGGATAGACGAATTCGCCCGCCGCATCCAGAATCCCGCCGACATGATCGCCATGTCCGTGTGTGATGATGATCGTATCCACTGTGCCTGCAACGACGCCCTGCTCTGCCAGTTTACTCACTACATCGCTCGTGGGGAGTCCCGTGTCGATCAGCACATTATTCGTGCCCGTCCTGACCAGCACGACATTCATTGAAAACGGCAGCAAATTGGGGTCGCCGTTGAATTCGCGCACGGTGCGCTCCAGTTCGTCCGGCGGCGCGTCGGGCAAGAAAGCGGCAGCAGAGCGTGGGTTGCCACCCACTTTCATGACGAGACACTCAAATGCACCAACGTTAAAGCGATATGTTTCACTCATGTCGCTGATCTCCTTTATCTAT
>CALMZT010001097.1 GCA_937870805.1 uncultured Chloroflexota bacterium | reverse complement strand
AGCCCGCGCGCCGCGAACAGGTACACCGCGCCCTGCACGATGGACGTGTCAGGATCGCACACGCCGAGGTCGATCCAATCCGCCGCCTCGATGCCCATTTCCTCTTTTAGCTCGCGCTGCGCTGCCTGGAGAGGTGGCTCGCCGTTGTCGATCCCGCCGCAAACCGCTTCGATACTCTCTTTGCCAAGTGCGTAGCGGAACTGCTGAATCAGGTATACGTTGCCCTCCTCGTCGATAGGCAAAATACCGATTCCGGGCGTCATCTCAACCATCGCGTACGCGCCGGGGTTCCCATCCGGTTGAATCACCTGATCTTCACACAGCCGGATGAAGTCATTTTCATATTTGAGCGTGGTCTTTTCCACAGTCCACGGACCGTGATTTCTCGACATATTCGCTGCTCCTAACAGGTTTATCACGATGCACATTACATTCTATCTTAAAACAATGGATATGATGATATAGACTTTGGTCATGGCGCGTTCCGCGGACGTTGGGGAGACGGCGCTTTTGGTTTACAATCAGGGCACATCACCCATCCTTCAGGGAGAAAATTTTCATCATGACGACGGCAGAGCTTATACAGAAAAATAAAGACTACACCCTCACAAGCTGGTCGGCGCAGGGCGCGTGGAACCCGATTGCGATTGAGCGCGGCGAAGGCGTCTACGTCTACGATACCAATGGCAAGCGCTATCTGGACTGGTCATCGCAGTTGGTCAACATGAACATCGGGCACAGCCATCCCTACGTCGTGCGCGCCATTCAGGAACAGGTCGCCAGGCTGTGCTACGTCGATCCCTCCAACGCGACGGAGCCGCGCGGTCGTCTGGGCGAACTGCTGGCGGAGGTCACCCCCGGCGATCTGAGCAAGTCCTTTTTTACCAACGCGGGCACCGAAGCGACCGAGAACGCGATGAAAATCGCCCGCCTGTATACCGGGCGTCAAAAGATTCTAACGCGCCAGCGTTCCTATCACGGCGCGACGTTTGCCGCGATGACGGCGGGCGGCGACCCGCGGCGTCTGGCGAACGAGCCGGGAGTGCCGTGGATCGTCCGCATCCCCGACCCATTTTCGTATCGCAGCCCCATCTACCGCGACCGCACCGCCGAAGAGGGCGATGCCATCGTCGCGGAACTGGTCGAAGAAACGATCCTGATGGAAGGACCGGAGAACTGCGCCGCGATCATGCTGGAAGGCTACAGCGGCACCAGCGGCGTCATGCAGCCGAGCAGCGTCTTCTGGTCGCGCATCGAGCAAATCTGCCGCAAGTACGACATGCTGCTGATCGTGGACGAGGTCATGAGCGGTTTCGGACGCACGGGAGAATGGTTCGGCATCGACCACTATCCCGACGTCAAGCCGGACATCATGTGCATGGCGAAGGGGCTTACGAGCGGCTACGTACCGCTCGGCGCGACCGTGGTGAGCGACAAAATCGCGGAGTTCTTCAACGACCACACGCTCTGGGCGGGCTTGACCTACAGCGCGCACGCGCTCGCCTGCGCCGCGGGTGTCGCCACCATCGAGGTGTATCGCAACGAAAATCTGGTCGAGAACGCGCGCGAGATGGGCAAGGTGCTGCGTCGCGGCTTGATGGACCTGGCGGAAAAACACCCGGTGATTGGCGAGATTCGCGGTACGGGACTGCTTCAACTGACGGAACTGGTCAGGAACCGCGACACGCGCGAGCCGCTGAGCGATTTCAACAAGCCGATGACGGAGCCGATGAAACGCGCGGCGAAGATGCTCAAGGACAACGGCGTCAGCACGATTGTGCGCTGGAACATGATCTTCCACGCGCCGCCGCTGATCGTCAGCGAAGCGCAGCTTCAGGAAGGGCTTGCCGTCATGGACGATGTGCTGACGATGCTGGACGACTACTACGAGGGCTAAACGCAAACTTGGGGCGGGGGCGAGCCAGTGGCTCGCCCCCTCAACCCCTATCCCCCAGCCCTTTCCCCGTAAACGGAGAAAGGGAGCTATTGCAAACTAATGGGGCCTTATGCTAATTGGGGAAAGCCAACGCCTTGATTTGCAAGGGGTGCGGATTTCCCAACAGGCGATTGAGATACATCGACAGGGTGTGGGCTGTCAGCTTGCTGAGCAAACGGGTGCACAAGCCCCAAAAGGTGTGGGCATGATTGACTTCAAGGTGGAATTGCTCGGTCAGTTGCCCATTGACCGTCTCGATGATCTGGCGGACGCGGTTGTGCAAGCGACAGACCGCCTCCGGCAATTGGACTTTCTGGTTGGCGCGCGGGAGGGTATGCAAGCAGACGCGGTTGCTCTCCAGCAGTCGCGCTGCCAGCGGCGCACTGATGAAGGCTTTGTCGCCAAACACATCCAGATCGGTCTGCTCGACCAGCATTTCTTCACCGACCGTCAGATCGCTGGCACTGGCAGGCGCCAGGCTGAAATCGAGGATCACGCCCTGCAAGGTGACCAGCAAGTGCAGCTTGTAGCCGTAAATCGTCTGCTTCTTGCTCGGCACTTTGCCAAAGTCGGCCCCATGCACGTCCCAATCCCCCGTCGAACCAGGAACCAAGTGAAACTTGACGACCGGCACCGGCAAACTGTCGATGGCGCACTGGCGGTCCGCCGCCAAGTCCAGCAGCGACAAGACCGCCTGTCGGATCAGGTTGAAGGCGTCGATCAGGTTGCGCCGCCGTCGGTTGAAGCGACTTTGCGACGGGATGACCGGAAACAAGTCTCGATGCTCGTGCCAATAGCTCAGCATTTCGGTTTCCACGTCCCAACCGCGACACTCACCGATCAGCACCATCGCCACCAATTCACTGTCGCTACACTTCGGCGCCATGCCCGGACGCTTGAACAACGGGGCGATTTCGCGCCAGATATCATCGACCACGACATACATCCACAGGCAAAAATCGTCAAAGTCTTCTATCATCATGGCGTCTCTCGCTCCGGTTGGGCTCAGTTTGGCGACTTAACCCTACCGAACGAGAGACTTTTCGTCCATTCATCGATTTAGCATAAGGCCCCAATAGTAACTTTTCACTTTTTACTTTCCGCTTCTTTTGCTCAACCCTCAATCCTCAGTACTGAGGTCTTGATGAAACCCTACGACAAACACCGATCCCTCATCATCCACACCGAAGAACCGTTCAACGCCGGTCCGCCGCTCGACCTGCTCGGTATCGCGCAGGTGACGCCTACACCGCTGTTCTACGT
>CALMZT010001096.1 GCA_937870805.1 uncultured Chloroflexota bacterium | reverse complement strand
AAAGATCAGCATCGCCAGCGCAGTCAAGCCGTCGCCGCGCATCGGCGGTGGCGTTGCCGAACCCGGTTTGAGACTCAACGAATAAGCCGCACCTGCCAAGCCAACCAGCGCGCCGCCGACTGCCGTATAGACATAGCGCAGCAAATTGACCTTGGTGCCGCGCGCAAAAGCGGCTGCCGGACGTTCACCCACCGCACGATGGGCGAGTCCGGGGCGCGTGCGGAACAGCCAATACCATGTGGCAAAGATGAGTATGTAACTAAAATAGACAATGATATTGTGGTCGAAAAAGATTTTGCCTGCTATGGGGATTTGTTCCAGAAGTGGGAACGGTGAGTTGATAATGGCAGGTCCTGGAATGCGACTGTAATCGCGCCCCAAAAACTGCGCGAGGTCAGCGGTCAAGAGCGTGAGTACGAAGCCAATCGCGACTTGATCTTGGCGCAGCGTAATGCCCGCGACAGCCACCAACAGTGCTACCGCCGCTCCCACCAGCATGGCGGCGATTAGCCCCACGACCACGCTGCCAGAAGTGTATGCGGCGGCAAAACCGACCATTGCAGCCAGCGCTAAACTGCCATCCAGCGATAGGTTGATGACACCCGCGCGTTCAGTGATTGTTTCGCCAATGCTGGCGATGACTAAGGGCGTGGCGTTGGCGACGATGCTGTTCAAGACGTTGAGCAACTGCTCATTCATGGGGTGCTTCTCCTCGCCAACGTTCGGGCAGGCGTTCACGAATACCGTTAAACAATAAAACCGTCAGCACCAGAATGCCTTGCAGTACGCCCGCCAGCGATTGGTCAAGCTGCAAGCGCGACTGCACACGCGAACTGCCTGCCAGAATGCCCGCGAAGATGAAAGCAACCAGCGGCACCCACATCATACGCATCGACAGCAGCAGCACAATCAGCAAGCCCAGGAAGCCAATGCCACCAGATGCTCCCGGACGCAAGCTGTGATAGGTGAACAGCACGCGATATGAACCGGCAATCCCCGCGATCATGCCGCAGACCATAAAGGCGCTCAACGTCGTGCGTTCTGTCGGCACACCCAGCAGCAGCGCCGAACGCGGGTTTTTACCTGTGGCTTTCAATCGTAATCCCCAGCGTGTCGTGCGCAGCGCCAGCGCCACCAGCACCGTGATCGCGATAACCAGCACGACCATCAACAAACTAACGGAAAAATCGGGCGAGAATGGGGGAATCCACGCAGACTGGCGAAAGGGTGGCGTCGATTGAACGTTACCCCCTTCTGGCGCGCGCCAAAGTACCGAAACCAGATAGATCGAGAAGACATTGACCAGCGCATTGATCGCTACCCCGCTGAAAATTTCGTTAATGTTAAAGCGCGTTTTTAGCACGCCAATAATCAGCCCCACAAATGCGCCACCCAATGCTGCTAACAGCAGTTCGACAGGAATGAGAATGGGCGATGGAAAATCCAGTGTGCGCGCTGCCCAACTGGCGAAGATTGCACCCATCATCATCTGCCCTTCCACACCGATATTCCATAATCCGGCGGTAAAAGTGACGATGAGTGCGACACTTGCTAAGGTCAAAGGTATCCACAAATTTAGACTGTCGGCGATGGAGGTAGTGCTTGCGAATCCCCCTTGCCAGATCACGGTGAGCACATCAAGCGGATTTTGACCGACGGCGATAATCAATAATGCCGTGATCATCAAAGACAACAAAATCGGCAGCAGTGTGAAGCCGAGACTACGGGCACGACTGTTATTCATGCTTGAATTTGCCCCCAATCATATGACCAAGTTCGTCAATGGTCACGTTCATGGGGTCGGGTACTTCATAAATCGTGCCCGCATAAAAGACCAGTATGCGATCACTATAGGTCACGATTTCGTCAAGTTCTGCGGAACTGAAAACAATGGCTGTCCCCATTTCGCCTTGTCTCGCCAGCAGTTGATTCCATATCCAGCTTGCCGAGTCGACATCTAAGCCGCGTGTAGGCTGTTCCAGCAGTAACACGCGCGCCCCCTCCGGCAAAAGCGCCATGAGCGCACGCTGTTGATTGCCGCCAGAGAGGGTTTCGATCATGCTTTCTGGCTTGCCACGTACATGATAGTGCTGGATTTGCTCTGCGGTTTGGCGTTCCACGCGCTGCCAGTCAATGACCGTTGAGCGTTCGTGCGCCAGCGCCATGTGTTCGGTCAAAGTGAGTCCGGCGATCAATCCTTCTTCGATACGTCCCGCAGCGCCGAAAACAACACCCTGTTGCATAAAGGTGCGGTAGGGCTTGCCATTCAGCGTGCGTCCCGCTAAGCGCACGGTGCCGCGATGCAGCCGCGCTAAACCCACGCAGGCGCGCATCACCATGTCTTGTCCGCTGCCGTCCAGCCCTGCTAAGCCGATCACCTCGCCCTTGTGAATATCCAGCGAAGCGTTATTCATGGTGAGGCGTTTGCTGCGAAGCTGCGCGCCGTCAAGCTGCAAAATGACTTCTTTGTTTCCCCTGAACCTTTCCCGTGTAGGGCGTGCCAGTTCTGCACCAAACATCAGGTTGACCAACTGCCGCGTTGTGGCAGGCATTTGCATCGCGCCCACTAAACGCCCCGCGCGCAGCACGACGACTTCGTGGCACAGCGCAATGACATCTTCCAGCTTATGTGACACCAGCAGCACCGTCATCCCGTCACGTTCGACAAGTTCGCGCAGCGTATCGAACAACAACTGCTTCTGTTCGGCGGAAATACCCGTTGTCGGCTCATCAAGGATCAGCGTTTTGACATTCAATGCCAGCAAACGCACGATTTCAAGCTGCTGCCGCTGTGCAACCGAAAGCTGCGCAATCATCATTTCGGGGTCAAGCTCAAAGCCAAAGCGCTGTGTGATTTCAGCGAGTTGTTTGCGGGCACGGGCACGGTTTAAGAACAGACTGCCGCCTTGCCCATACACAAAATTTTCGAGCACGGTGAATGCGCCAACATCCAGTGGGTCTTGCTGCAACATGCCGATACCGTGCGCGACGGCAGCTTCGGCGCTGCGATAATCGACCAGCTTCTCATCCAGCAAAATGTCGCCGCTGTCGGCGCGCTGAAAACCGGAAAGGATTTTCATCAGCGTGGATTTGCCCGCGCCGTTTTCGCCCAGTACCCCGACCATGCGTCCACTGGGAAACGTCAAGGTGATGTCGTCGTTGGCGTGTACCGCGCCAAATCGTTTGTGAATATTTTTAA
>CALMZT010001095.1 GCA_937870805.1 uncultured Chloroflexota bacterium | reverse complement strand
ACTTGAAATGACGATAATCTCTCGCAAATTGGGATGGCGCATCACCCCCCCCGCCGCCGCCGCGCTGCCCATGCCCAGCACCACATCACTAAACGTCCACTTCACCGCAGTCATGTCGTTGATGTAAAAAATCGGTTGCTGTGCCTCGTCGAAATGTTTTTTCAGGTCTTTGAGGATGCTGCTTACGTCACGTCGAGGGTCAAAATCAGCGCCTAACACACAGATTACCGCTGGTAACTCTGGATGAAGCTCAAGTTTGTATGCCATGTCGAACTCCTCATGAGAATTGCCTAAGCTCTTCAAAAGGTGAATCAGGGGAACGGTAGCGATTGGTCGTTGCGTGCCAGTAGAGATTGCCAGACATCATTTCTGCCAATCCGTCTACATACTGCTCAACGACTGCATCCACCTCCCTTCCCCAGGAGGGCAACTGTGCTCTGACTTCGACAAATATGTCAGCATAGTTATTAACTAATTTTATCGACTTTTTCACCGCCGTATCAAAAGGAATTCCCTGAATCTCTGTTAAGATTTTGACCAGGTTGAATTCACTTCCTTCGATCACGACATCCTTGTGGTAAGAAAAGATGTCGTTGACGAATGACGCCATGCCAATGGCTAACCAGGTCAAGTGCTTAATCTGGTCATGATCCCTGATTTCATCCGGTAAATAGGCATCTTTTGTAAACTCGATCAATTGGCAGGTATGCAAGCCTCCGGTTTCGCGCGGACGCAGATCGAGAAATGACTCCAAATCGCGCAACAGGGTTTTGCGCTGATGAAGATCTGCCTCACGGGAAATGACTGCCTTGATGTAATCTTCAATACCGTCGCAGAACAGTTGCAACCAATGAGGATCGGCGTGCTCTGCAACCAGCGCACCCATTTCGCAAAAGGCTTGCTGAATCAATGAGGCGTTCGCTGGAATTTCCTGCGACTTGAAAATATGCATTAAGTCGGCGAGGAAATAAGTGACTGAAGACAATGACTCCCCAGCCTCAGGGTTAATGGCTAAACCGCTGACGTCAAATTTCACGGTATCGAAAAATAGGTCATCGATGAAAAAGAACATGCTGTGAATCATGCATGTTGCCTGGAGTCGCTCCATACTAACCGTGTTTGGATAAAGGAAACGACTCATGGTATTAAAGTCGTCAAAGTTGCGCGGCTTGATGCGGTAGCGATCAAAGAAGAAGCTGACACGCTCTTCAGCCTCATCGGCATAGATACTTTCTTCTCTCGGCAGCAGCTTACGAATATCATGCAACAAGGACATTATCAGTATCTCCCTTAGCTAACTGACCTATTGTAGCAAACTCTATTTAAAGGGATTCGTAATTCTGAGCGCAATATTTCCTGCCGAAAAATTGATGAGATCGTCTCACAAAACACAGTATACTATAATAATCGAATACAAACAAATTTATTTTTTTATTTGTTATTAAAGAACCTTCCCATAAACTGGTCTAATACATACATAGCCCACCCCCTGTTACCTACCTCTGGATGGGATATTTTCCTTTTCATAAGTCGTAAGCTGTAACTAATCACGCGACGAATGTTATCATCACACCATGCCAAATATGGGTAACAGCGATGTCGGCACAATATCAAATCAAAGTGAAGGGTCAGCTTGACGCAAAATTCTCGGAGTGGTTTCGCGATTTCGCGATTTCGCACACATCCCACGGCGACACACTGCTCACAGGGACAGCCGATCAAGCGGCCTTACATGGCGTGCTCACACGCTGCCGTGACCCGGGAATTACAATAATTTCTATCAATCCATTGGCTGCCGCAGAGGCGGCAAAAACGTTCAGCAAAGGAAGGGAAAAATCACTTGAATTGGATACACGCAGAGGCTTCATAGATCATCGACGCACGTCCTGAAGAGGTTCACGCTGTCGCGAGCGATTATCACATTGGACACCCTGCCATCTTACTGAAGGAATCCTTCACGAAAGGGTTGACCGTTGAAAAGGGCGGCATTGGGGCAGGCACAGTTTTGCACAGCAGCGTGACGGTGATGGGACGCGAATTTCCATTTCGTCAAATCGTCAGTGAGCCGGAACCGGGGCGCGTCATCCTCGAAACCAACATGGACACAGGGCAGTACAGCAAATTCATTTTTGAGCCGCTGAACGGTGGAAAGCAGACGCGCATCACCATCAGCAGCGAATTCCCGGTTAGCCCTGGCTTTACGGGTGTGATCGACCGCCTCACCACAGCACCGATGGCGCGCAAGATGTTCACCAAAGAATTGCAAAATCTTGCCGATTACGTTGCAAACAAAGCTGCCAGTCGCAGCTAAATGAAAGGTACAGGGACAGATCAGTGTATCTGTCCCTGTGTCTATTTGACATAGTAGCGCATCAGTGGGCGCGTCTCTGAACGGCGCGCGACTTCGACAAAGCCCACTTGCTTAAAGGTAGAGGCAATACCTGTCCACATGAAGACTTCCGGTGCAGTGCCGTACTGTGGTTCAACTGGACAGGCTTCGACAATTTGTGCGCCGTGCTGCTGTGCGTAATCGACGGCAGCACGCAGCAGCTTCGCGGACAGCTTCTGGCGGCGAAAGGCTTTAGCGATGAAAAAGCAGACAATCGTCCACACAGGCTGTTCATCGAACTGCTTGAACACACGCGAGGTTGCCAATCGTGGGAAGCGTTCGCGCGGCGCAAGCGAACACCAACCCGCAGGCGTCCCATCAACGTAAGCCATAATCCCCAGCACTTCACCTCTATTGACGAGCGCTTGCATGATCTGACGATTGCCTTCGCCTTTGTGGGCTTCATAGTCCTTATTCGTCAGCCGCCAGTACATACACCAGCAGCCGCCTGTGCCGCCAGCTTTGCCCAACAGCCTCTCAAAGTCTAACCAGCGCTCGGCGGTGAGCGGGAAAAATTCTACGCCCATCCTTTATCCTTGTGGCGTCGCAGACACATGAATATGCACAATTTTCCATGTGTCGCCGCGTTTGACAAGCACGTCCGTTTCTTTGAGATAGATGGTGCGCGCTTTGCCTTCTGCGCCATAACTGCCTCGTGAGAAATAAGTCACCACAGCCGTATCGCCGTACACGCACACTTTGGGCTGTAACTCCTGAAAATAACCGATGCGGCTGTAACCTTCGCACAATCCGAACTCAAATTCCTCACGATCATCGACAATTCCTTCGACGCGATAGGGATTAGAGGGCGTGATGACGCTGATGTCATCGTCAATGAACGTAAAATAAGTGTCGGGGTCATTCGCGGCAAATGCGCGATTAAAAGACTTAATGACATCCCACACTGCTTGCTCTGGCTTCATGATATTTACTCCTTTTCACATAGGAGCATAACAGCTGGAGGAGGCTTCAGACTTTCAAAATCTTGCTCAATTCTGGATACAGCGACGCGCGAAACTCCGACGGTGGCAAACCAAACGTGCGTAGAAATGCCGTCGAAAAATGGCTGTGGCTGGCGAAACCAAGACTCAGCGCCAGTTCTGTTAAATCAGCGCGTGAGTGTTGGGCAAGGCATTCCAGCGCATTCAATAAACGCAGCCGCTGTAAATACTGGTGGATGGTCAGTCCCGTTTCCATTTTAAAGACACGGCACAAGAAAAAAGGAGAGCCGTTGACAGCAGAGGCAATATCCGCGAGTCTAAGTTTTTCGCGGAAACTTTTTCCTAAAACGAATTTCATTTGATGGACGATTTCACGATGCGCGTCCATCGTCACAGTAGATTTCGAGCGCCTTCCTTTATAGAGCGCCGCGCAGCGTATAATCTCTCCGAGAAATGCCAGAACGGACTCTTCTTGTTCCAGTGGGTCATCCTTTTGCAAAAGTCGATACTGTTGTAAGCGCTGATGTGTCTCAACCGTGAGATGGCTGACGGGAAAGGGTGTATCGAGTCTATCATCCACGTTGGCGTC
>CALMZT010001094.1 GCA_937870805.1 uncultured Chloroflexota bacterium | reverse complement strand
CATCGCTTGTACTCTAGCCTAACGCCTGGAGTATATTTGTAAAGAAAAACATTACGCATCGCTCTGAACCCCTATCCCCAACTTTACAAGGGTAGGCTTTTAATGGTGCTGCCATAGCTCAACAAGAGCTACATGCTTACGAACGTCGTTGAACCGTAAAGGTCTTTCCAGCCCCTTCAGTGGGCTTATCGTTTTCCTTGATAGCTAGGGGTTTTGAACCCCTAGCGACGCAATCGGACTCACTCATAAAATACCTACCCTTGCAATGGGCTAGGGCTAACCAATCATGAAAAGTATTTACACAACCGCATGAAAATGACCTCTATTTCTCGGTGGTTCAATTTTCCTTCTTCCCTTTGCGACCACCGTTGTACTCAACGCTGCGCCTTTGCGGTTAATCTTGTATTTGCTGACCGCTGAATGCTGATCGCTGACCGCTATTTTCGCTTCCCGTTATTCCTTCTTCCGTATCACAAACGTCGGCACGACAGACCCCGCCCCCGCCGTAACATTCAGCAGCGCCAGCGACGACAGCCGTGTGAGGCATCCGTAGACGGTTTTGCCGTAAAACACGTAAGGGTTGGCATCGACAAAGCGCGGACTGATGTTCAGCTTGCCCTCAATCGCCGCTGGGAAATCCCGATAAATCACGTTCACGCGCTCCTGCACGACATAGCGGTTGTTGAGCGCCGTCTTGATGACCTCATTCCACTGCTCTGCCGTCGCTTCCCATCCGAGAAATACCCCCTTGCCGCCGTATTCGTCGTTGGGTTTCAGCACCAGATTTTCGCGGTACTCGGCAATAAACGGCACGAGATCGACTTCCTGTCCCTTATACTGCGTCTTGCGTTCGCTGACGTTGCGCGTCCACGGGATGTGTGCCGCAATCACACGCTGCTGTTCTGGCGTGAACAGCGTGGCGTTGCGCTCGTCGCTCAAAAATGCGAAGCTGGCTTTTTTCGCCATCAGCTTGGCGCTGAACGAGTTGGTCATCAGCACCGCCTTGTTACGCACGGCGCGCACAATCGGATTATCGATTCCCATATGCTGGATCAACTCGCTGATGAGCACGCGCTTGTAAATCACGTCCACGCGAAAATCGCCTGCCCACAGCTTGCCATCGCGGTATTCCAGCGCGCGCGGGTCAGCAAGCACCGCTTTGATGCCGCTGCGCTCGAAGTGTTCGCGGCAGATTTCATGCTCCGTGAGCGTGGGTACTTCCCGCCAATCGACAATCGCAATCTGCGGCTTATCCTGCCCGCCCCATTCTTTGTAGGCTTCCAACAAAGCTGATAACAAATTGCCGAGCATCGGCATCCCTTGCACATGATACTGCTTGGCAAAGCGTTTCATTGGCTCAAGCTCAGCAAATGCTTCTGCCAGCACATCCTCATAGCCCATGCCTGCCGGCGTCTCGGCGTTGTATTCGACGTATTTCAGGATGCGTCCGTCAACGGTGAAAAACGAATCCAGCCGCGAGCTTGTCCAGGGTACCACGCCGCCGATGTCGAGGCTGAACAACTGTTCTTCATACGGTTCCAGCGCCAACTGTTCGCGTAGTTCGGCGCTGTGTAAACAGGCTTCGTGTGCGCGCGCAAACGCTCCTAGCAGGATTTCCGTCTCGCTTTTCATGTATTGCCAATCGTCCGCGAAGTAAAAATACGGACGCAGCACGGTACACAGTGGACGATCTCCAAAATACAGATGGCGTTCACGCTGCATCTTGTACAGGTGTTCGCTGGAGTCCGCCGCCAGTTGATCGTCCAACAGCCCGTGATAGGTGTCAATCGCCTCTCTGAGCATGAGAACTAGTCCTTGAATAGTTTGCGGTGTGTTGCTATCGTTTTCCTTGTGAGACGTTCTCACAAGAATGAATAGACGGTTGTCTCATTGGTGAAAGCCTCTCTTACAAACATCACGCACCATCGGTGTCTGTGTGAAATGAGACAAACGAAATCCGAAAAGTATAAAGCTGTGCGCTTTTGCGCGTACAACTTTGCACCATTGGGATTGGCGGGAAATTATGGACTCCGTTCGCTAAAAAGTTCAGAATGTCAAAATTCTGGATAACCATGATTATGCCTCTTTCGGCTTGCGTGGTTTTGCCGGTGCCTTCTTTGCAGATGTTTTGGCGGTACCGGCTTTCCCACTGCTGCCAACCTTAGCCTTCGGAGCGACCAGCGCACCCCAGTAGTAGCGGTCTCGCGTTTCCTCGCCCGACAGCGCCAGCTTAATCATATTGTCCGCCATGTGCGTGACCATCCACTCAAAATGATTTTTGCCGAGCGAGTTTACGTCCATATCGGGTGCAGGGTTCATAAAGTCAATGGCATACGGCACGCCGTCACGGATGGCGAACTCACAGGTGTTCATGTCATAACCGAATGCCTTGCAGATCGTCACCGTGTCTTTGTACAGTCGATCATACAGTTCTGGCGAAAACTCGTGTTCGGGGTGATAGAAGCGCTGATTCGGGTCGTAGCGCATCACGCGCACGTCGGACTGTGCCAGCCCCATGCAGCGCGCGTAATTTTCCCACTTGATGAACTCTTGCAGGATCATCGTCAGCAAGCCGCTGGTGTTATAGCGATACCACAATTCTTCCAGCGAATGCACAACGTAGACTTCTTTCCAGCCGCCGCCGTGCGCGTCTTTCAGCACGCAGGGGAAGCCGCCAATCGCATCAACCAGCGCTTTCCAGTCTATCGGAAACTTGAGGTTGCGCAGGCTCTCGTTGTGGACGATACCCGGTACATAATCTTTGTTCGGCAGCGCGACAGTGCGCGGCGACGCAATCCCCAGCTTCGTCACCACCGACGCGCCAAAGAACTTGTCGTCGGCTGTCCACATGAATGGGTCATTAACGACCTTGACGCCTTGCAGCGCCGCATTTTTCAGATACGAGCGATAGTAGGGGACTTCGTGCGAGATGCGGTCAACGATCACGCGATAAGGCACACCTTCGTTCATAATCGTGCCGCCGACCTTCATGTATTCGGCAATCACGCCTGTCTCTGCTGTGCGGCGGTTGACTTCTTCAATAAAAGCAGGGGGAAACGACCATTCACGTCCGACAAATAACCCAATACGCACGGGTTCTTTTCTCTGAGCAGCCATTAATCATCACTCCTGTCATCGGTAGAAAAAAGTATTATTTCGCGCCGATTATAGCGAGTGATTGCCTATTGGGAAAATTCGGCTAGGCATCCGCAGGGCGATTGCATCAAAATCGCGAATTGGGTCAAGGAAGGTCAGAAACGTCATTGTAGGGGCGAACCTGTGTGTTCGCCCGCTGCTCAGCCCTGTACGCTTGTCCCTACAAAGATGTTGTGAACCCTTGTAACCTTCAAACTAAATTTGATGCGATTGCCCTGGCGTTTGGGGTGAGATTTGAACGACACAGCTTTTACCATTTATGACGCTTGCCACCCCCTGAAAGTTCCTCCGTCCAGGACTTCCGATTAATTCACCCCTTTCGCCTTTTCGCAAAACCTCGCACAGAAGAATAGAATCTGCTACCCATCATCATCTTGCACTTATTCCGAACTTTACGGCAAACACAAAATCTCCAGTAACATAAAGTGAGATGAGCCATGAAAATCGCAAAAGAACCCGTACTTGACGAAATCGACATTGCGCTGCTGCAAATCTTGCAGACAGAAGGCAGCGTCAGCAATCTGGAACTCGCGCGCCGCATCAACCTGTCGCCACCCGCCACACATGCGCGCGTCAAACGTCTGGAAAAAGGCGGTTACATTCGCCAGTATGTCGCGCTGTTAGACTGTGAGTCGGTGGGCTTGAATTTGTTGTGCTTTATTCATGTCAGTATCCAAATCCATCAGTTCGAGAACGCGCACCGCTTCACCAGCGCCATCCGTGATCTGCCGCAGATACTCGAATGCCATCACATCACGGGCGAATACGACTACTTGCTCAAAGTCACCGTGCGCGACCATCATGAGTTGGAGCAGTTCGTCATTAACAAACTAACCCCGATACCCGGCATCGCCAAGCTGCACACCAGCCTCGTCTTCCGCGAGATCAAAGCAACAACCGTCCTGACGCTAATCGAGGATGAATAAAAATAAACACACAAAACCACCATAAACCCTAAAATATCGATCAAACGTCGAGCGTCTCAAACAGCGCGTCTTAAGCCCCTCTCCCGCCGGACAAGCTCACTTACAATCAAGTTCTCGCATGGGAGAGGGGTTTGGGGTGAGGTCAAACACATCACTCGCTCGCCTCCCCATCCCCCGAACGATCAATGTACAGCAAATCATTTAGCTCGCAGCCAAAATAATCGCACAGCTTGACGACCACAGGTGAATCGAAGCGTTCTATATCTTCGCTAATCCAGCGCGAGATCACACTGGATGAAATCCCCGTCGCTTTGGAAATCTCCGCATAGGAGATATGCCTACGTTCACGGCGCTCTTTTTCAGTATGTAGATATAGCAACTTATTTCGCAGTTTTCCACTGGGTTCCATAATCTTTGTTGACATCCAAGCTACTAGTAGCTTATAATCCATCTCAGAAGCGAGAAACAACAGGAGACTTAAATGAATACCATACTGCCTGTCATCCCCAACGGGGACGATGTTAGTTTACCTTTGCCTCTTATCGTAGCGCAAAAGTGGGAGTTTCCACTAGCCCATGTCAAAACGGATGATGGTTATTTGTATGCAGTCAAAGATTGGATTTCTGGTTTAACAGGTGAACGCGATGCACGAAAAATTCTTTCCAAACTCAAGAATCAGTTGTCCACTTCAAGTAGACAACTGCCTTACGTAGCCAGCGATGGTAAAACGTATCAAGTCGATTTTACCGACGACAAAGGGCTGTACCTCATCGCTCAATATTTGCGCACGACGAAAGCGCGCCCGATGCTGTCTGCCATCAAAACCTACTTGTCGGAAGCAGGCGCGTTTGTCGATCTGGTGCGCCGCGAACCCAATACCGTCATCACCTCCGGCGCGATGGACCCCGACGATGCCATCGACGCCGCGATTGAAGCCTATCGCCGCCAGGGCAAGGACGAACGCTGGATTAGCGCGCGCCTCACGGGCAAGATCAAGCGCATCCAGTTCACCGCCGCGTTGAAAGCCGCCGTTGCCGAGGCGCTCACCAAGCCGCAGTATGCGCTGGCAACCGATGAAGTCTACAAAGGCTTGTGGGGACGCACGGCGGCGTATCTGAAAGAAGAAATGGGACTGTCACCCAAAGTCAGCCTGCGCGATCATCAGCCCACCGTCGCGCTCAGTTATCAGGCACTGGCGGAAGAAGTGGCGGCGCAAAAACTGGGCGATGAAACGGAACTCACGTGGGAAGAAGCGCGCCAGATCGTGCGTGTCGTCGCGGAAATGATCGGCACGCAGGCACAGCAAACCGCACACTACCTGCAAATGGACTTGCCCACCAGCAAACGCTTACTCTCACCCCCCCCAACACCGTAGGGGCGCACACGTTGGTGCGCCCACATCGAACGAAAATGTCTCTCGTAGGGGCAGACCAATGTGTCTGCCCGCAAACCTTCCCCAACGGCGTGTCTGAAGCCCCTCTCCCGCCACACAACCACGTTACCAGCCACGTTCGAGCACGGGAGAGGGGTTTGGGGTGAGGTCAACTACGACGCCAAAAATTAGGATGCTGCGGGTCAGCGAAGCGTCCTCCAAACATATATCTTGTAAGTTGGATTTTAGCAACTGTCCACCCTGTAAGTTAGCATATGAACCTGTTTGATAATTCGAGATGTAATGTTTACTGAGACACAATTTCACAGCTTTTTCTCTAAAATTTCTCGGTGTTCTCGGTGGTTCAATTTTCTTCCCTTTGCGCCCTCTGCGCCTTTGCGGTTCAATCTTCTCTTTCACTCAATGCTCATTGCTTTCTTACATTACACATCGCATTAAAGTGTCAAAAGAAACTCAATTGCAGCCTCTTTTATGCTACATTCTAAAGAATGATACTGAGGAATAGGCTGATATTTACCGTAATCTTGGACAGTCGTCTACTGTCACAACCGAACCTGGAGAGTCAGTCGTCCAGACATTTCCCACGCTCAAAACTGTTTCTCGCGTACTCAGCATGACAGCAGAAATTCTTTACGGTTTCAGTCTCCCATGTACAGCCAGTGCTGAGCCATCCGACTGACACAGGCGTGCTCAGTGTGTCAGGAGCAGCGCTGTTGTTCAGTGACCGCTTATTTACGGCACAAACTTGCCCGCATATGCCAGCGCATCATCCAGATACACTCGCAGTGTGTAGCCGCGTTCGGGGTTCAGCATTGACACGTCCAGTTGATAGGCGTCCCCCGGCACGAACTCATCCTCGTTCCATGTGTGCTTGCGCCCGCCCGTCTCCTGTGCTTCCACCCGCAGCTTGAACTCCCCACAGTCGTCCTCACACGGATTGAAGCGCAGCGCCAGCCGTCCCGCACCCAACTCCGCCTCCTCGACATACGCCCACTTGCGATTGAACAGGTTGAAATCCGTGCGCGTCGTTACTTTGTCCTGCCAGCGCGACCACTTGCCAGACGGCAGCAGCGCCCGCAGCGTATCGCGTTCCGCCGCCGAGCGACACCACACATGCCGCAGATGCTCCAGGTCCAACTGCTCCGGCACGAGCACCACCGCCTGCCGCCGCATCATGATCTCATCGCGTTCCTCAGCCGCGAACCACGAGTCGTGATAGATCTGCTCAAACGGCAGCCTGCGGAAGTCCGACGCCTTCTTCGAGCTTTTGCGCAGGCGGTAGATGTCGCCTTCGCTGAAGCGTGAGTCGGCGCGGCGAATGATCGCCTCAAAATCGAACATCAGGTACACCGGCAGATGGAGCTGCCCGTTCTGGCGCTTGTTCGCCGGACGGATACCCTCTTTGCGCCACAGGGCAGGGGTGCGCGGGCGAAAGTCCAGGTGTACGAAGTCCTTCCAGCGATCTGTGTTGATGTCGTCCTGCGCCGCGCTGAGCGTGCCCGTTTTCAGGATGTCCACCACCGTTTCGAGGTCAGCCACGTAGAACAGGAAGTACGGCCACCAGTAGCGCCCGCCGAGCCACGTTTCTTCGCGCAGGCGCTCCAGATGCTTCGAGAACGCATCGGCGTCGGGCTTCTCATCGAGCGTGGGCACAGCGGGTCGCTCCCGTTGAGCCGGGATAAACGCAGCGGGTTTCGCAGCACGCGCCGCCACAACGGGACGCTGTGCAATATCGCCTAACAGCACTTGCAGCTTGGTCTCGTACAGCGCGTCATTGGAGAAGTCGAAGTAATTGAGGTGTTCCAGGTAAATCGGGCGTTCGGCGTCGGGCTGCACCAACACGGGAATGATACGCTTGCCTTTACGCTGCGCCCGCATCTGCTCCGCGCGGCAGTATTCCGACGTGTACGAGGCTTCGCTCAACAGCGCCAGCAGCACGTCACAGTGCTCAATGGCGTCTTCGATGTGGCGTGCCCAATCTGCGCCGCCTTGAATCTCGGAGGTATCGAGCCACGCCTGATGCCCCGCCGCCAGCAAATCGTCACGCAGACGCAGCGCCAGCGTGCGCCCATCTTCGCGCGCATAGGATATAAACACAGTTGCCACGCTTTTTTGTCCATCAACCTAAAATGATTTCATCCCCGCATTATACAATGACGCGGCGGCAAACAGACGTGGATAAGTGCAGAACGTATGTTTTTGCGGGGCAAATAGAGAAGGCTATTGGTTGTTCGTTGTTGGAGATTGTAGGGGCACAGCGTACCACGCCCCTACAGAGGTGGATATTTTACGGCGCGGTAGTGGCTTCTGCTGTCGCTTCGCTTACCGTCGTCGCTTCTGCTGTTGCCTCAACGGTGGCTTCCGTAGTGGCGTCCGCAGTTGCTTCCACAGTCACTTCACTCGTCGCTTCGCTTACTGTCGGCGCGCTGGTCGGCGTCGCTGCGCTTACGGTAGGCGTGATGAGTGGGTCAATCGTCGGCGACGGGATGGCGGTTGGGATCGGCGTGGGCGTCGGGATCGGCACCGTCAAGCCGGGGAACAGCCAGAAGGTGCTCATCACCTGCGCGTAGATTTGGTTATCTGATGTAGAGACGACACCCGATGCATCAAAACGCATCAGATCGAACTTGTCCCGGACTTTTCGGACATCGTGCAGCCATATCACCGTTTCGACGGCCTCGCGTTGCGCGAAGTAGTAACGGAACGGCGAAAGCGTACCGTCGGCCGCCTCCGTTAAGTGCTCAGCCTCGAACCACCAGGTCAGCAGCGACCGCGACGTATCGGATGCGCCCGCATATCTCGACTGACGCCAAGCAGACACTTCGCGTCGAATGTTGGCAACTAGGGGCGGCAGTAATCTTTCGTAAGCCGTGGTCCGCAGCTCTTCCGCGGCTGGAAACCATCGTTGTTCTGGTACCAGCTCAACGTACGGCGATTTGGGGAAATCAGGATGCAATGCCATCGTTAGTGTCCCGCGTTTTTTTCAGCGGTGCCTGCGGGCGCAAGCATATTCATAACAAGGCGGATGAGTACGTCCTTATCTTTCGGATCGGATTCGGCGACAAGCAGCGCGAGCGCGGCCAAGCC
>CALMZT010001093.1 GCA_937870805.1 uncultured Chloroflexota bacterium | reverse complement strand
TCGCCGTCGTCTTCTGCTGGCAGATGCCGCACTTCTGGGCGCTGGCGATGCGCTTCCGGGAGGACTACGCGAGGGCCGGCGTCCCGATGCTGCCCGTCGTCGCCCCGGCGCTGTCGGTGGGCCGGCAGACCGTCTTCTGGGCCTGGGTGACCGTCGCCGTCTCGCTGACGCTGTGGCCGCTGTCGGTGGCGCAGGGGATCGCCTGGATCTACACGGTGTCGGCGGCCGTCCTCGGCGCGTGGTTCGTGCTGGAGGCGCACAAGCTGCTGCGCCGCATCGCGCGCGGTGAGAACACCCGGCCGATGCAGCTGTTCCACATCTCGATCTCGTACCTGGCGCTGCTGTCCGTCGCGATCATCGTCGACGTCTTCATCTGAGCGTGTGCGCCGGCTGGGGGTTTCCGGGCCCGGAACTCCGACCCAGCGCACACGCTCACCGTCGGAAGAGCCGCAGGCGGGCGTCGTGCACGGCGCGGATCTCCCGGCGGCAGCCCGCCGGGTCGCCGGTCAGCGTGCGGTAGCCGAAGCGCAGCGTCTGCCAGCCGACGGTGGCCAGGAGTGCATCGCGCCGGATGTCCTGCTCGCGCTGCTCCCGGGAGCCGTGATACGCGGCCCCGTCCATCTCGACGGCGAGGAGCACCTCGTCGTAGGCCGCATCCAGGAGCCACGCCCGGCCGCCGGCGATGACCCGCCGCTGCTGCACGAACGTCGGCATCCCCGGCGCGCGCAGCACCTGCAGGCAGCCCCAGATCTCCAGTTCGCTCTGGCATCCGTCGGCGAGCAGGCCGACCAGCGTCACCAGCGACGCGCGTCCCGGGAGGCAGGGCCGTCGCTCGATCTCGGCGAGCACCTGCCGCGGGGAGCACAGCCGACGCCGGACGGCGGTGATGGCGGCGGCACGGAGATCGGAGCGTCGCACGCCGTCCGGTCGGCCCCACGTGTCGACCAGCGCGCGCTCGACGCAGGTGACCGGTAGCCCGTCCACCCGGCGGAGGGGGTCGGCGAGTTCCCGCGTGCGATGCAGCACCACGCCGGGTGTGCCCCGGCCGCTGCGCCGGACGTCGACGGTGAGGTGCACCGGTCCTCCGGGCGGCATCAGGCCCCACAGCGCGAGGGCGGTGCGGTGGCTGGCCACCCCTCGGCACGCCGCCACCGCCGCTTCCACGCGAAAGTCAACGTGCCCCAGCACGAGACGATAGCCGCGTCGAGTCGCCGCCGCGTCCAGTCCCTTGAGGATTTGGATATGAAAGGGGTCGGAAATATCACGCAGGATGACACCTAATAGTGCGCTGCGGTTGCCACCCCGCAGGCTGCGCGCCAGGTAATTCGGCTTGTATCCGAGTTCAGCAGCAATCGTCAGCACGCGCTGTCGAGTTTCTTCGCGGATCGGGATTGCCGTATCACGCCCATTCAGGATACGGGATACTGTGGTGGCAGAAACCCCCGACCTAGCGGCGATATCTTTCAATGTCACTGCTGAAGGAGTCTGTTTCATAGATTGCTTCCTATGGCATCGATACGAAGGCTCATGAATGAACAACTTCTATCCCTGATGACGCAGCGCCTTTTTTCGCGCGGGATATTTCTTGCCGCGCAAAATATTACTACAGCATTTCAAAAAACATCAGTTGCAAACTACTTGACACGAGTTTCAAATTTAGTATACTCAGTTTAATGAAAAAAACAAGCGCTAACGTTAGCGTTTAACGTTAAGCGCTAACGATAAGCGGTGTTTTCATACTGTTATAGCAGTACATAAATAGTGATGACAGTATAAGCATTATTTTCAATAGAGAGGATTTATTGTGGATTCGTTTCCCCGTTTTGATTTAAATGGGCAAATTGCTTTAGTCACAGGCGCGGCGCGCGGTTTAGGCAACGCCATCGCCCTGGCGATTGCACACGCTGGTGCAGATGTGGCGCTCGGTTTCCGCGACATCAACACAGGCGGCGACCTCGTAAAGCAAATTGAGTCGATGGGACGGCGCGCCCTGCCCCTCCAGATGGACGTGACCAGCCTCGACCAAATCCAGCGCGCAGTGGATGACACTGTTGCCCAATTCGGACGCATCGACATGCTGGTGAACAACGTTGGCTTAGGTCCCAGCGCGCTTGCTGAAGATGTGAAGGAAGAAGACTTTGACCTCACCGTTGCCGTCAATCTGAAGGGCACATTCTTCGTCAGTCAGGCGGTTGGCAAGGTCATGATTCGCCAGAATTACGGACGTATCATCAATCTCGGTTCGCAAGCGGGTCACGTCGCGCTGCCTACAGAGTCCATCTACTGCATGACCAAAGCGGCGATTGCCCATCTCACCAAATGTCTCGCTGTCGAGTGGGGCAAATACAACATCACTGTCAATGCCATCGCGCCTACGTTCATCCGTACCCCTGGAACTGAGGAGGCACTCTCAGACCCCGCCTTCTACGCTGATACCGTTGAGCGCATTGCTGGATTGCATCGCGTTGGCGAACCCGTAGAAGTTGCGGGCGCTGTGGTGTTTTTGGCGTCGCCTGCTGCATCGCTCATCACGGGCGACACGATCATGATTGATGGTGGCTGGACAGCGCGCTAGTTAGGATTTCACGTAGGGGCGCACCTAAGTGTCCGCCCGCTTCATGTAGGGGCGTACCTGCGTGTCCGCCCGCTTCACGTAGGGGCGCACCTGCGTGTGCGCCCTCGAAACGGTCAGACACATTGGTCTGACCCTACAAATTGCCATTTTAGGGGGCTTGAAGCATGGAACTAGGTATCAGAGACAAAGTAGCCATGATTACGGGCGGAAGCCTCGGCATCGGTCTCGCAGTCGCTGAGGGATTAGCCGCAGAAGGTGTACACCTCGCGCTGTGTGCCAGAGATGAGGAGCGCGTCGTCGGCGTTGCGGAACAAATCGCCAGTAAATATGGTGTGAAAACAATTGCGGTAAAAGCTGACGTTGGCAAAGCGGAAGACGTGAATCGTTTCGTGGCGGAAACCGAGAAAGCATTTGGCGGCGCAGACATTTTGATCAACAACGCGGGCACGGGCGGCGGCGAAACCATCCTCGAAGCGCCCGATGAAAAATGGCAGCAGTATTGGGATTTGCATGTGATGGCAGCGGTACGCTTCGCCAAACTGATGCAGCCGATCATGGTGCGGCGCGGCGGCGGCGTCATCGTCAACAATGTGTCGATCTGCGCGACACAGCCGCTGCCTTATGAGCCTGTGTACAACGTCACCAAAGCAGCGCTTGCCATGTTTACCAAGTGCCTTGCTAACGAATTTATCAAATACAACATCCGTGTCAACGCCATCAACGCCGGGCTTATTCTGACGCCGGATTGGGTGAAAACAGCGAAGATGCTGACGGAGGGACAGGATAGCACCTGGGAATCCTATCTCGATCAGATTGCGCGCGATAACACACCCATCGGACGTTTCGCCACGCCGGAAGAACTCGCCCACTTTTTCGTTTTTCTGTGTTCACCGCTTGCAAGTTATTGTGTCGGGTCGTCCTACTACGTCGATGGTGGATGGCTTAAGGTTGTCAATTGAAAGAGCAGCTAATAATGACGGATTCAGGACACCAATTTACCACCATTTTTGGTCGCAACCTCATCGGAGAACTGCCAAACTTCGTCCACCTGCCCTATCTCGTGGTCACGATGGAAGACCTCTGGCAGAAGTTCGAAAAATTCTTCCCGCATCCCGGCGGCGTTTACCTCGTGCATACGCTGGACGTTGACGAACTTTACCGTGAAGCGGAAAAACTGCCGCGCTGCAACGCCGTCATCGGACTTGGCGGCGGGCAAGCCATCGACGTTGCCAAATTTTTCGCCTGGACGAAGCGCCTGCCGCTGTTCCAGGTGCCGACCAGTATGACGGTGAATGCGCCGTTCGGTCATCGTGCCGGATTGCGCACGCAGGGCAAGGTGAAGTACACGGGTTGGGCAGTGCCCGAAGCGGTGAACGTTGAGCTCGACGTGATTCAACGTGCCCCTCCCCTGCTCAACTGTAGCGGCGT
>CALMZT010001092.1 GCA_937870805.1 uncultured Chloroflexota bacterium | reverse complement strand
ATGACGACACCGAGCGCCTTCCCCATGCGCGCTTCCATGATCGCCATCGTCGCGGGTGAGTCGACTTCCGGCATGGCTTCGTCCGAGTTGAGTGCTTGTTCTGCCATGCGCAGTTGGCTGCTGTAGTGGTCATAAACGGCGTGGAACTGTTCGCGGTTCAGCTTGCCCGCTGCAAATTCTGCCAGCAGCGCGTCAATTTTGGTCTTGAGCTGCGCGATAAAGGTGATCGTTCTGGTATTCGGGTCAGTCATGGTTACGCCTTCCCAAGCTTTCTCTGCACAAAAGCGACGAATGGATAGCCCAGTGTTTTGGCATCGACAGCGCCGCTTTCAAAGGCATGATGATTGGCATTCTCAAAGTCACGATGCAGGCGTTCGATTTCGCGCACCTGTATGCGTGATGGCTCATTCTTAAACAACGTGACTACCGTCGTGAACCTGCCGCCGACAAACAACAACCACTGATTTTCTCCGGCACGCACGGTGCGATTTTCCTGCGGCGCACGCACGAACTCCAGCAGGGCAGGCAGCACGCGCGGCGTCGGCACATTAAAACTGCCCAGCGTTTCGATGAGCGCGCCTTTCGCGTTGTGGTAAATCACCAGGCCCAGCGCCTTACCTTCTGTTTCCTCGCGCACTTCGAGGGTCGAGGGACCCGTTTCCGCAATCTCTACCGCGTCAGGGTTCCCTGTGAGAATGGCGTGATCGACGATCTGCAAACGATTGTTATAGCGTTCATACAGCGCATGAAACTGATCGCGGTTGATTTTACCTTCGGCGAACTCGTCGAGTAACGCCTGTATTTTATCCAACAAACTGGTTTTGAACAGTTCCGCGTAGGCTTGATCGCGTTTCATGACAATAAACCCAACAATGATTGCCTAATATTTCAACTATAGCACCAAAGGGGATGCCAAATGATAAAAAGGTTATATGAAGATTATGCGGTGAGGCGGGGATTCATAAATTATTGGGGTGAGAAAGGGTAGAGGCGCAATATAAGAGTATTTAAAAATTGATGCCACATGTTTAACCCCTCTCTAAATCTCGCCGCTTCGCTTACACGCCAGCGGAGAGAGACTTGAAAGCCGTGTGCGTGCCCGTCTTTCTCCCCCTTTCTCTGCTGGCGGGGAAAGGGGGCTGGGGGGATAGGGGTTAACGACATGTTTCGCCCCTGCAAGTTTCATCTCATCAACGATTACTTCGTCTGCGGACCGTCGCCCTGATAGTCACCAGAAGCATAGACGTACACGTAAGTCACAACTTCACCGTCTTCGTTCGGTTCGCCCTGTGCCGTCCAGTCAAACAGCCAGCGCGCGTCGCTGATCGTCATGTTCACACAGCCACGACTGCGACGGAAGCCGAAAAGGTCATGCCAGTACGTGCCATGCAGGCTGATCGAGTCATCGAAGTACATCACCCAGGGCACACTTTGCAGCGCGTAGCTGTTGGGGGCACCTGTGAAACCCGACATCGTATCGTTGGCAACGCGCGCCCATATCTGGAAGATGCCTTCGTTGGTATCGGTGCCTGGCAGCCCAGTCGCCACTAACGTCGAGAACACAGGCGTGTCGTCTTCGTAGGCGATAATCGTCTGCTCGTAAATGTCAATCGCCACCCAACGCCCCTCAACGCCTTCGGGACGTTCAACGAGCTTGGGGATCGAAATGTTACGCTGTTCAATCCACTCGTTGGGACCGATCATGTACCAGTACCAGCCATCTTCCGCCTGATACTCCGCGAAAAGATTGATGCGTGTGTAGCGTGGCAGGAAGCGCCCGGTTTCCATCGACTGTTCCGCGCCCGGAGCGGGCACGGTGAGGATATCCCCTAGCACCCACGCGAAAGGCTGCTCAAGGTTATCCAGCAGCAGCACGCCGCGAAACGATGAAGGCTCATACCAGCGCGCGTCAGATTCCGCTATCCACATGCCATCCTGAGTTTGCAACCAACCGTCAGTAGTGTTTACGACGCGCACGAAGTTGAAGCCCGCTTCGATCTGTCCCACGACGCTGCCGCCAGGTGCGTCAAACAGGTTGACCGCTTCAGGTCCCACGCGCCAGTAGCTAAAATTCGCCAGCGTCACGCCATCCAGCGGCACTTGCGCTGTCAACGGCTCCGGGAAATCTGTCATGTAGTCGAGGCAGTCCTGCGAGGGTTCGCCCACATCGGGGTTATAGTCTGCGCACAGTTCGTTGAATTCGAGCGCCGCGACAGGGGCAATCGTCACAGCGAACAACAGGCAAAGGAGCAGGGTTGCGAAGTACAGTTTACGTTTCATTGTCATAGGAACTCTTGCACCAAATTTCATACAGCACACAAATTTAGCAAATACAACACGGCTGGTCAACCGACGATTCCTCTACGCTGGCATCAGCTTGACAGCCAGCCCCCATCGACGCACAGGATATGCCCATGCATGTAATCGGAGGCGGCGCTGCACAGGAAGACCGCCGCGCCGACCAAATCTTCCGGCTTGCCCCATTTTCCGCGCGGAATGCGCGCCGAAAGGGCTTGAAAACGTGCTTCGTCACGCTGCAACGCCTGGGTAAGATCGGTGTCGATGTAACCCGGCGCGAGTCCGTTCACGTTGATGTTGTGCTTCGCCAGTTCATTCGCCATCAGCTTCGTTGCTCCTGCGATGCCATGTTTGGAAGCGGCATAGCCCAACAGATTGATGCCGCCCTGAAAACTTAGCATCGAGCAGATGTTGACAATTTTACCGCCGCTTTCCTGGATCAACATTTGACGGGCAGCCGCTTGCGCCAGAAAGACCGGAACGGTGAGATTCGTGGTGAGCACTTCCTCCCATTCGGCGAGCGTGTGATCCAGGAATGAGCCGCGTCTCACGATGCCCGCGTTATTCACGAGAATGTCAACGCGCCCGAAGTGTTCCATCGCCGCCGCAATCGTGGTTTCAATGCTCTCAACGTGGCTCAAGTCAGCGCTGTGATGTGCGTAACGCTGTCCGGCAGCGTCGAGCGCGGCAGCCACGTCGTCTTTCGGCGCAGAACGACTGACCAACAGCACGTCCGCGCCCGCCCGCGCCAAGCCGATAGCGATGGCAGCACCGATGCCTCGACTTGCTCCTGTCACGATGGCAGCTTTCCCCGTGAGATCAAACATGCTTAGTCCTTTGTGATGGTTGGCGCAGTATCAACCATAACAAATACCGTACTTTTTTAATCAGCACAATGCAGCTTGTTGCAACGCAATATGATTTCTATACTCACCTTACGCAGTTTACTGCTCTGGGTTCAAAACCCAGAGCTAGCAGCGAATGGGTAAACCTCTGAAGAGGTTGAAAAAGCGCCGCACTCAACCCGTTCACGGGTTTCCAAATCACATAGCTGGCAGAACTGCCAGCGTCCACAACCGCGAACGGATGCATAAGGTGACTTCCACACCCCACAATTTGTTAAGAGTAAGGTATTTAATAACAGATAACGGAATTCATAGTACTTTTGTAACGGAGTACCAACGTCGCCTATACGTTCTAAAACCAAAACTATACACTTCTGACAAGTGTGAAAAAAGTAAAGTTTTCCACGAATGAGAGTGTAGAGGATTTAAGGTTATGAATCGCAAATTTAATGCCCTGCTTTTGGCAGTGGCAGTTATTGTACTGGTAGCTTTGCAAGGTGGAATTGTCAGCGCGCAAACGGGTTCTGGTGTTTATAGTGGTAGTAATGCTTTCCACAGCCCTGTTCCAGGTGATGCGGCTTATACGTTTGAAGGACGCCTTGGTACTTTCCGTCAAGGCATGACGGAATGGGCGTCTCCCGTTTATCGTGTTCCGGCGGGCGTTGATGTGCCGCTGGTGACGATTACCAATACCTACAGTGGACGTGTCGAACAATGGCCCATCCCGACCTACGCCGTTCCCGCCGTTGCCGAAGATGGTCATCTTGCAGTGATGCACTACGGCACAGGCATGGTTTATGAACTGTATGCTGCGGTGTGGCTCTCGCCCACGACGATGCAGGCGGGCGGAATGGTCGCCTATCCGCTGAACGGCAACGGCGTCACAGATCGTCCGAACCGCCGCGTGACAGCTTCGGGTGTTGCCAATACGAACGGCATGGTCATCACTGAAGACTTCCTCAGTGCAGCCGGTCAGCTTGACCCCAACCGCACGATCAACCACGCCTTGAGCCTGCATATCCCTAGCTGGATGATCGACCCGAACGGCTTTGTGGCTCCTGCTGTCGGTAGTGAATCGTCGGGGACGGATGTCAGCGGTAACGGTGTGCCGATGGGAGCGCGCTTTGCCTTGCCGCGCAACCTGAACGTTGATGCCCTCAATGTGCATCCTTTCACCCGTGAACTGCTGCGGGCTGCCCGTGATTTCGGTCTCTTTGTCACCGACGCGACAGGCACACCCGCGCTGAGCAATGGTCAGGCAATTGGCACGATTGAGGTCGAGCCGGGGCTGCTTCAACAGCTTTACGGCGTCGATGGCAATGATCTTATCGGCGTCATTCAGGATGAAGTCGCGGCGGTCATTCAGGCGAATGGTATCTATCGCGTCACCGTTGGCGGAGGCGCGCCACAGCCGCCTGCTGAAGTCCCGACGCAAGCGCCTGTGCCCACCATCGTGCCTACTGTCATCGTGCTGCCACAGCCTGAAGTGCCCGCACAGCCTCCTGTAGTCGCGCCGCCCGCTGAAGTTCCCCCTGCTGCACCGCCTGTTGAAGTGCCCCCTGCGCAGCCGCCTATTCAGCAGCCGCCCGCGTCTGCGCCCGGCTTGAGCACCGCTGGCTCCTATGGGTTCACCGCGGCAACAGTGGTCGCGGTGGGCAGCACCATCCCAGTTGACCTCGTGGTCAACAACCCTGTCGCGATGTATGGCTTTGTCGTGGACTGCTGGCTCTCTAGCGACGATGTTCTGGTCGGAAGCGATGTAGCAGCCGGTGCGCTGTTCAGCGATCCGCAGGTCGGAGAGTACAACTTCGACCACACGGACTACGTGTACTACGAAGTCACGCAGAGTTCGCCTGTCAACGCGACGGGCACCGTGCTCACGGTGACGCTGGAAGCCGCCAACGCAGGCACTGCCACCATCACCTGCGAAAACTACGCGATTGACGGCGGCGGCGCATGGATTTACGTACCCTTTACGCCGCTGGCAATCACTGTGCAATAAAGAACAGTAATTTAAAGGGGCGAACCTGTGTGTTCTCAGGCATCAAGATAAGCCCCAATTATAGATCACTTGAGCCGTAGAAGGGGATTTTCGGCGTTGGGTTTTGCGACCAAAGGCTTGAAAATCTTCTTCTAAGCGTTGTAGCCAAGCGCCACAGCCAGTCGCCTAGCTCATCGACCCCCAGTTGGTCTTTCCAAGTCCGAAACAGCCATTCAAGCTGAAAGCGGATGCGATAAAGATCAAAAACCTGTGGCAACCCCCACGTCTCTGGGGGCAGATTGCTCAAAAGGATATCCCAGCCCAGTAAGAAGCGATAGGCGGCACTACAGCTTTGCCCTTGTTTTTTTGCCTTCTTTTTCGCTTTCCGTCGTCGGGCGTCCGCCGCTTTTGGCGATAAACGCCGCACGAAGAGCCGCAGGGGCAGTTGCACTCGTCCCCCCAATAAAACCTTGTATTCCGCTTCAGGCGCTGCCAACGCTTTCAGCCGCGCTAGCAATTCAAAAGCGCTGCCCGTTTCAGGCACATACAGCGCGGTTTGCGATTGATAACGGGAAACGAAAAAAGCACCTTCGCAGCGATATCGCGTAGATACTCCTGTTTGAAATACCCCAGATCGAACAGTTGCAGCGTTCCCGCTTGCGCGTGGCTGATATGGAGGTGACTCTGTTGGTCAGGCGTTTTGCCGTCTTGCACCTCCAGCGCTGCCAGATTGCCATGCAGATACATCCCACACCACTTGCAGTTTGAGCATACTATTGCCCTTGTTGCCCTGAAAGAGCGCTGCTAAAGCTTGGGGAAGGGCAATTTGACTACTATCGCTGATATAAATGCCGCCAAATGGCGCTAAAAGGTTGAGGGGTAAGGGGCACGCTTTGCGCAACTGCTTCAGCGCTAAATGCAAAACCCCTGCCAACAGCAGCAGCGCTGGCTGATCCATCCGTTCCTGTAAAGCCGAGCCTGTAATCTGAAGCCCTAAATCTTGGGCAGCGTGCGCTAATTCATTCAAGCTTGCCTTTTTGTTCTTGAGCCAACCCAGCACCAACGTTTGCACAAAATACGGGGCAGTGAGGCGCGTTTCCCGTTGGCTGAACTGTGCCCACTCATTGGCTTCTTGGGCGTAGAGTGTGAGCAAGTTTTGAATTTCCGCATAGCGTTTGCTAGACTTTTTCTGAGACATGGTTCTCTCCTTGTTGGTTGTACTTCAAAGAGAGAATACCATGTCTTCAAAAAGCGTTAAGCCTTATCTTGATGCCTGAGAACACATCAGTCTGCCCCGACCCTTCCCCAACACGCCTTGTTTACCTAAATTTCCTACAGATTTAAAAAGTGGTTGATATTTTAGACATAAATTGTGCTATAAAATAATCCAACTGTTCAACAAATCATGAAGCTGAGGTTATGAAGCGTATCTGTATCTTCTGTGGTTCGGCAAGCGGTGTCAATCCGATCTATACGGCGGCGGCGTGTGCCATCGGTACCGAAATCGCTGAACGCGGCTATGAACTGGTGTATGGCGGCGGGCGTGCCGGACTGATGGGCATCGTGGCAGATGCGGCGCTCAACGCAGGCGGCAATGTCATCGGCGTAATTCCGACGGCGTTGGTGGAAAAAGAAACCGAACATAACAGCTTGACGACTTTGCACGTTGTCAATTCGATGCACGAACGCAAAGCCCTGATGGCAGACCTCAGCGACGCTTTTATCGCGCTGCCCGGCGGCTTTGGCACGTTGGATGAGTTTTGTGAGATCGTGACGTGGGCACAATTGGGGTATCATCGCAAGCCCGCGTGTATGCTCAATACCGATGGTTACTTCGACAAGTTTCTGGCGTTCATCGACTTCAGCGTAGAAGAAGGTTTTATCCGCGCCGAGCATCGCACCCTGATTTTGATTGACGAGCAGCCTGCGCGTCTTTTAGATCGCCTGCAAGTGTATGAGCCGCCGCTGATGACGAAGTGGCTGAAGCGTGAACAGCTATAGCGCACCGCCCGGTTACGTCTTGCAGTCCGATTTATTCCACGACCTGAGAAATACACCTGACTGGTACTGGATTCTCTGGGGGAATCTGCTGGCGCTGCTGCCTCTGGGGATAGCCGCACTGCTGTTGTGGCTGCCCTATCAGTTTTACGTTGCACTCGGCACGCCGCTGGCACTGTTCCCCGACCCTCTCATTCCTGAATGGCTAAAATGGCTCATTGGCATCGTCATCATCGCGGTCTCGATGCTGCTGCATGAACTGCTGCACACGGCGGCGCTGCGTGTTTTGGGCTATGGCGCGCGGCTGAACTTTGCGCGGGGCTATTTTTACGCAACCGTCGAGCGTGGACAATTCCTCACACGCCGAGACTACATCCTCATGTCGCTCACGCCGCTGTCGGTGATGACGCTCTGCGGCGCGGCGCTGCTTCTCTTTCTGCCGCCAACATTCGGACAAATCCTGCTCATCGCGCTGCTGCTGAATGCTGCGGCGAGCGTAGGTGATTTGTCGGTAGCGTCGCGCGCGCGGCGCTATCCCCCTGACACGCTGTTCACCGATGAAGGTGGGATTAAGGTCTACGTGCGTGATACAACTTTTAGTTCGAATCTTTCAAACCCGCTAAAAACTCATCGAGAATCCGATTGAACTCCGCTGGACGTTCCATGCTTGGCAGGTGCGCGGTGTTGTCGATCACCACTTTGCGCGCGCCCTTTATGTGCTCCTCCTTTTAATCGCCTTCTGGAT
>CALMZT010001091.1 GCA_937870805.1 uncultured Chloroflexota bacterium | reverse complement strand
GAACACACAGGTTCGCCCCTACAATGACGTTGCTGACCTTCCTTGACCCAATTCGCGATTTTGATGCAATCGCCCTGGACCACTCCCCGCAAGAGTTGCTTATCGCGCGCGAATCTGTTATAGTAGACTTCATTAGTCCCCGTAGCTCAGTGGATAGAGCACTGCCCTCCGGAGGCAGGTGCGTAGGTTCGATTCCTATCGGGGACGCTGGCAAATCAGTGAGTGCAAACTCGCTGGTTTTTGTTTTGCTGTAATCAGCTACCAAGCGTAGTCTAAGCGTCAGGCAGAAGCGTTACAACATTCGCTAGAATCTGATAAAACGGAGTGTGTGATGCGTAAACTGCTGCTGGCGCTGAGTATCGTTCCCGCGACCTTTGCTCAAGACAAGATCATCTGGGGTTTGCTCGAAACGGACGTTGCGGATATTCGTGTTGGTCCTGATTTTGCTTATCCGATTATTCTGCAAGTCCCGCGTGATACTTCTGTTCAGAAGAGGCGGTGTTCGGTCAGTCGCGCAGGGTAGACAGCCGAAGCAGGCACGCACCGTATCGCAGGCAGACGTCTCGCCTATCAGGTCATCTGCAACCTGACGATTCCTGTTGGATGACCAGTGCCGAAATCTGCTATAGCGGATTCAACCAAGACGTGTCAATTTATAGGGCAACTACAGTTGCCCTATAAAGGAGTGGCGAGATGAAAAGAGTCGTTGTGACGGGCGGAAGCGGCAAGGCAGGGCGCGCCGTTGTGCGTGATCTGGTGGAACATGGCTATGACGTGCTCAACGTGGATGTGCTGCCTTCGAGTGATCCCGTGTCGCGTTTCCTCAAAATTGATTTGACGGATTACGGTCAAACCGTAGAAGCCTTAAAAGATTCTGATGCTGTCGTTCATCTTGCAGCCATCCCCGCGCCGGGACTGTTGAGCGATCAGGTGACGTTCGACATCAACATGTCGAGCACCTACAACGTGTTCTCGGTGGCGGTGCTGCATAAACTGCAACGGGTCGTGTGGGCGTCCAGTGAAACCACCTTGGGCTTACCCTTCGACGACCCTGAGCCGCATTACGCGCCGATTGATGAGGAACATCCTTTATATCCACAGTCGAGCTATTCATTGTCGAAGGTGCTTGGCGAAAAGATGGCGGAACACTTTAGCCGTTGGAGTGGTATTCCGTTTATTGCGCTGCGCTTTTCAAACGTGATGGAGCCGCACGATTATCAGCGCTTTAAGGGCTTTCAGGATGATGCGCTGATACGGAAATGGAATCTGTGGAGCTATGTCGATGCGCGCGATGTCGCCCAAAGCTGCCGCTTAGCTTTAGAAGCCAATATCACAGGCGCAGAAGCGTTTATCATCGCCTCTGCCGACAGCGTGATGAAGCGCACGAACAGCGAACTGATGGCGGAAGTGTTTCCGAATGTGCCCCTGAAAGAAGGCACAGGCGATCATGATACCCTTCTCAGCGTGGACAAGGCGCGCAGAATTTTAGGCTACGAACCGGGCAGTTGGTGGCGGTAAATTTCTGTGGGATGACACGTTGGTCATCCCCTACATCTCGTTTCTGATGTAGGGGCGAACCTGCATGTTCTCAAGCATCAAAATAAGGCTTAATGCTTCGATTGCCAGCGCCAGAGGTTTTGAACCTCTGGCTAAGGGTTGTTCTCGCGCCGCATGTGGGTTCACCAACCTCTTGAGAGGTTTGCAGATTCTGTCTCGCGGCGGGTTTTGAACCCGCTGCGGGAAGCCTTAAGCGTTATCTTGATGCCTGAGAACCTGCGTGTTCGCCCGACTATCGCAAATAGTCAATCTCTGCGATGGACTGTACAATAGTCTAAAGAGCAGAGATTGGCTACATGGACGATCCGGTACCCGATAATCGCAATCGCATCGCCTTCCTGATTGGGCGCATCTTTCATCCCTATATCATCTGTATCCCTACGCTGTTTGCCGTCGTCAGCGATTTGACGCTGAATGAAGCTGTTAAGTGGTCACTGATCGTCATCGCCTTTGTGCTGCTTCCGGGTATGACATTGGCGGCGTATCTACAAAGTCGCGGGCATCCTCTCTATCAACGCAGCACGCGCACGCCGTTATACATTGTCGGCTGGTGCAGCGTGCTGTTGTGTATCGTCGTCCTCAGTGTGATGAATGCGCCGAAAGTGCTCGTTTCGTCGCTGATCTCGCTGGCGATTTGGGCACCGCTGCAACTCATCATCAACATTTACGTCACCAAAATCTCAGCACACGCTGCCATTGCTGCGGGCTGCGCGATGGGCTTGCTGCTGTTGGGCAAGCTCGATACGCCGCTGCTCAAAGTGCTGATGACGCTGGTGGTCATCGTCACCGTTTGGGCGCGCGTTGTGACTCATAATCACACGGTTTTACAGGTGAGCTTAGGTCTGTTGGTTGGAGCGCTGCCGCCGCTGCTGGTGTTTTCGCTGATGCAATAACCCTTGCATCACCGCGAATCATGATGGACATGCCAGTGGCTTTGTTAAATGGATACTTTGGCGTTAAGCTAAAAGCGTGACGAAAAAATGACGTTCATACAACAAAGCCACTGAAAACGGTCAACTTTCTTCAGGATTTTTTATGCCGCAAGAGCTTGTTCTCATCATCATCGGCTTTATCGCGGGCATTCTCGCGGGAATGTTTGGCATTGGCGGTGGCGCGATCATCGTTCCGGCGCTCATGGGCACGCTGGCGTTCAGCATCCATCAGGCATCGGGTACATCATTAGCGGCGCTGCTGCTGCCTGTCGGTATCTTCGCGGTGATTTCATACTATCGCAAAGGTTATCTCAGCATTCCAAGAGCGTTAATGGTCAGCTTAGGTTTGTTCCTTGGCTCGTGGTTTGGCGCTAACATCGCCTTAGGCTTGGATGTGCTGACGTTACAGCGCATTTACGGCGTGTTTTTGCTGTACGTTGTCTGGCGCTTTGCCGAGCCATTGCAGTGGTACAAAGAATGGCGCAATCCAGCACCCAAAAAGACAGGGGATGCCGCAGAAACAGAACTCCCGCCAGAGCCGCAGGTCGGATGGTACATTATTCTCATCGTGGGTTTGGTGGCGGGCGTGCTGGCAGGGATGTTTGGCATTGGCGGCGGCGTGGTCATCGTGCCAGCGCTGGTCGAAATTTTGAAGTTCGATCAAAAGCGCGCGGTGGGTACATCACTGGCGGCGCTGCTGCTGCCCAGCGCTCTGCCCGCCGTGTACGAATATTATGTCGCTGGCGAATTAAATCTCGGTGTGGCGGCGCTAGTCGGGTTGGGTCTGTTGTTTGGTGCGCTGGCAGGCGCACGTATCGCGCTCGGTTTGCCGTCAACAACCGTCAAGCGCATGTACGGGGTATTTCTGCTGTTTGTTGCCTTCCGATTCATGTTTCCAGAACTGTTTTTGCCACCTCGTTAATGACTGTCAAATTTTGTTAGGAGTTCCTTATCAAAACGCGCCGTAAACCCCCGACCTTCAGGTCGGGGGATATCAGGCGCACGAACTTGTATTTTAGCCTCAAATGAGGTAGCATAGATCCCATACGACTAGACCTCAAACGGCAGAAGTTGCAAAGACTCAACGTTAGTCTAGCGCGGCTCTTTAACAACTGCGCGTCGGCGGTTGCAACGGGAAGTTCGCTGCATAAAACGTTCAACGTACCTAAGAGAGAAATCCTTAACTACACCAGGACTAGAGTGTATTCGTGAAAGACGATAAAAGTCCCCAACTTTAGCTGTGGGGAGTAGTCACGTACTATAGCGATAAATATTAAATTGCCGCATTCTGTAACGTATGGCTCATCGACAGAGACTAATACAGTGAGGATGAGCAAGAATGGTAAGGACATGTTCGCGGTACATCTGCCCCAAATCGGTCAAATGCAGGAAGGAACCTGCGCGACTTGTGGGCAGCACACAGACTTCGTTTTCATCGGCACGCAGCAGTATCCGTCAAGAGTGGCGGAGAAGCTGAAGGTTGCCCTCATCGTGCAGCAGTGGCGCTGTACACAATGTCATACGACGCTCAGCGTGAGTAACGCCGAGCAAGTTGCATAACGCATACTCCCTTCCCATAACTTCAAGAGGGGCGGCTTAGCTCGACTTTGCACATGACAATCTTTGCTTAAGGTGTCTCGGTGAGAGAAATCAATCAAAACCTGTCAGACTT
>CALMZT010001090.1 GCA_937870805.1 uncultured Chloroflexota bacterium | reverse complement strand
CGCCTCGGGCGCGAGGGCGCGCGGACCGAGTACACGGCGCTGCTCCTGCTCGCCTACGTCACGCTCGTGCCCGCGGTCGCGGTGGAGATCGCCGACGCGGACTCCTGGAGCGCCCTGTGGTGGCTGCTGCCCTTCCTCACGGCGCCGCTGGCCGTCAAGCTCGTGGGGGTGGTCCGCACGCACGTCGACGGCCCGACGCTCAACGTGGCGCTCGCGCGCACCGCGGCCCTCCAGCTCGTCTTCTGCATCCTGCTCGCCGCCGGCGTCCTCATCTCATGATCCTCGAGATCGTGGAGCGCACCGTCGCGTTCCGCGCGCCGCTGCGCAATCCATAAAGCGCTCAACGTCAACGCGCCGTAAACAACTATCGGAATAGCAATTTCGCCAAAGTTGTCGAACAAACTTCTTGCCCATATTGCGTCGCCGCTAAATAAGCTGAATAGCGATGTTCCATTTGTCAGCATCGCTTCGGCATATTGGATGATGTCAAACCCGACACTCGACAAATCAAATCGCAACCAGGGAAGCCCATTAAGGAATGGGATGAATGCCGCAAGCGCTACAAAACCTGAGCGCACGAGAACCGCCACAACGATCCCGCTTCCACGCTTGGTTTGCATGGATGACATCACGCCGCAGGCGACGGTGAAGAACAAGTTCGCAAACGTCAGCGCTGCAAGGATAGAAGTCGTCCAGAATACCTGTGAGAAGGTTGGGAGTTGAGGATGCTCAAAATATCGAGGGTGGTGAGATAAAGTATGGCGATTGTCCTTAAAACTGTTAGCAGTAAATATTCGCGCCACAGCGTTCGAATGATTGCCCACCATTTACCCAACACAATTGCCCTCGCGCTGACGCCTGTGAGGATCAATGCATCCCATCGCTGCGTCTCGCGTTTTTCTCTCGCAACAGCGCTTGAGGCGATGTAAAGAGTATTGAGAATAATGCCAAAGTGTGTGATGACCACCGCTAAGCTGTAGCCGAAGGATACGCCGCTGAAGATCGTTCCGATGATTTGCGGAGCACCAGCGACAATCCAACCATACAGCCCTAAACTAATCGCTGCCAAAGCCAGCGGTAGTGTAAAAAGCAAGGCGTATAACAGGAAATGCCGCTTCTGTTTTCGCTGATAAAACAATTCCGTTCGGGTAAGCGCGTTGTCCTTCAGCCCGTCCAAGATCATTTACGCTTGACCTCTTGCGCCTTCAGTGCTCCGAAGCGTTCGGCTTGCGCTTGCCCGATGAACAGCGCGATGACGGTCAGCACGCTATAGAAGCCCACCACGACGACAAACGTCAGCAGCATCACCCATGACGGCGCGGAAATCGGTGACATATCTTCTACCGTCACGCCATAACTCACTGTCGCGCCTGCCAGCGTCGCGCCGTTGTCATACAGTGAACCCAATCCCCAACTTGTCGCCGCGCTCAACGCCATCGTCAGGCTGTAGTCATCGCTCGCTGTACGCTCGTCATTATTCAATCTCATCACACTGAACGCCGACAACTGGCACAAAATCACCACCAGCCCGATTGAAAAGCACACAATCATCAGCAGGCGTGTGAGGATCGCCGCCACTATCGCGCCGCGTTTATAGGCGATGCCCGCGTACACCCCACACGCCGTCGTGAACAGCAGATTGAGCATCGTCAACGTCACAATGATGAGCAGCGCCAGCAAAAAATGCAGCGGCGCTGGACGGGTAATGCTAAAGTCAATCGACGTGCTCATGTTGGTGCTGTAGTACGACATTAAGGAACGGCTGGTCGATGCGCCAAGCCAGATGACCGCGCCTGCCCGCCACAGCGCCAGCCAGGCATATTCTCGCCAGCCAGAGCGCACCAACGCCGACCACTTCCCTAGCACAATCGCGCGCGCTGGAATGCCTGTCATCACCAGCGATTCCCAGCGTTCGTCGTGCCTGCGTTCGCGTTCCATCGCCGCCACTGTCGCCGCCAGCGTTCGGAACATCAGGCGGAAGTGCGCTGCCGTGACGAGGAACAGGAAAATTTGAATGATGGGCGAAAGTCTTTCGATCAATGCGGGTGGATTAGCGTGCGTGACCGCCGCGACCAGTTCCACTCCGATCAACCCAACTGCCATCACCGTCAGCCACGTGTAAAAGGCATAGCGCACCACGCGCACCACGAGACTTGTCGATAAGGGACGCTGCTGGATCGCCATCTCTGCGCGGGCAATCGGATTTTGCGTAAAGCTGAATACGGACATGCGATTTCCTCGAAGGGGGTTAGTGTTCAGTGCTCAGTTATTTCTTGCATTGTCTCATAACTGTTTACTGAGAACTGTTAACTTATCTTTCTGCCCCAACGCCGCCTGCCGCAGCGCCAACCGTCGCGCACCCCACAGTGCCAGCAGCATCACCATGCCGTAGTACAGCAGCGTCACGATCAGTCCGCCTATTCCCATGATGTACTCACGCTCATGCAGATACGTAGGGTCCATAGCCGCAATGCCACCGCTGATTGTCATCCCGTTATCGCCCAGGGTGAGCGCGGTAAGCTGCGCGATGACCCAGAGAAGAGCGCCGAGCGAGTTCTGATAGTCGCTGTAATAGTAACCGTACCTTGGGAAGAACAATGCCGCCAACGCCAAGCCCACTGGGACGGCAATGAAAATGAGGATGCACAACCCAATTGCCAGCGCCGCGTTCATGCCTGCACGCTTGCTGACAAACGCCGCCAGCATCCCAATCGCGGCAGTCACAGGCAGATTCACGAGCGTAAAACCGAAAATCAACGCGATGCCCAGCAGTAACATAAGGAGATTCAAAGACAGACGGTAATCGGTA
>CALMZT010001089.1 GCA_937870805.1 uncultured Chloroflexota bacterium | reverse complement strand
CGAGCGTGCCGATGTACATCGCCTGGCGCACGGGGCACAAGGGGAAGGCGTTGGAGTGGTGGGTGGGGAGGTTGGGGAACGACGGGCTACAGCAAGAGCTGTTTCGATGAGATCGACGTTCACACTAGCGAAGATCCATCAAAGTTCATTAACAAGTGCTACGACAAGTAGTCGCGATATGATCCGCGAAACAGATGAGAGCTAGTAGGCCATCCTATTCTCCTGCGTTGAGAGCTTTACGAGACCTCATGGCGTCAAGGGAGCGCGCTGCATCTCAAGATGAGCTAGAGACTATGAATGAAATACTGCAGAGGCTGAAGCGACTCGATAATCAAGCGGGCCAGCTCATCAACGCCAATAATTCCTTTATTGAACATCGAGCGCCTCGTGTAGAGTTTGATCCCGCTACGGATACGCTTACATTTGAGGCGGAGGGTATTGAACAGAAAATTACACTGAAACGTGCCGATCCGAACAAGCCAATTCAGATAGATCATTTGGCTGCAGGTGGGGGGTACAAGGCGGGGCGCATAACGACTCAAGAGGAAACCAGTCAAGCAGAACTGATGTTTGAAGGCGCTTTGGAGGAATACTATCAAAATGCCCACAGGGTATTAAAACTGGTAAAGACTCTTCCGGGACTCACAAACTTTGAGTGTCGGGAAATAACGATCGTACGAAATAAACTGGTCGAGCATCCAGCAAAAGGCGAGCCGTATTCGTTTGGTTACGGCTCGACGGGTCCCGTTATTCGACCTATGCATAAACCCGATAGAGAATGGGTTGATGCGGGTCTAGTACAAAACAGCGATGCATTTGTGACTGCGCTTACTGAGGCGTTTAAACGCCAGAGTACTGCGCGTGACGCAGGAGCATGACAAATCACCGAAAATTTCTTCGTGTGACTAATAAACCCAATGACGGAGTTCGGCAAAAGTTTGGAACACACTCTAGCCAAGGCGACATACAACGGCTGCTTGTGGAAATTAATCCGATCTTTGGAACCAAGCAGCTGGCTAGTTTACCGGGAGCCTGACCCACCGGTTAGCGCGATTGTCCGCACGCACGTATGAAAAAAGATCCAAAAAATGGGCTTTACTAGCGCCTGTGCTTAATGAGGTAGGCAAATATTGTCGGGCACTACTAAACCACTTTGTGGTGCTGCTTACGGGATCTATCCTTGCCGCGGCGTTTACCTGGCTGCCGTCTGCACTCAACCTATCCCCCATACCAGGAGTAGATAGTCATCTGCCTTGGCATCACAGCGTTTGTTGCCACCTTCCGTGCGTGGCGCGATCAACATCGTATTGTGGGAGAGCTTACCTCTTCGCGACTGATTTGTGTGACCTCCAGTATCGGGTTTTCACGACGCTCCGATACGCAAGTTGGCGTAACAGTAAGTTTCCAGCTTACAAACCGAGCTGCTGCCCCAATGATCCTTGATGAGTTCGCGATCTGTGTTAGGGACTCCGATATACATCCGACGTCACCGTGCATTCGCATGAATCCACGCGATGATAGGAATCAAGCGGTTCCTCTACCGCTCATGCTTACGGCACATTCTGTCACACCGTTCCCGCTTCTTATGGACGTTGTGTTCGACATTCAAGGCGGCGTGCCACGCGCGCTTCCCTTTAAGAAGTCTGTTTTGCTACGCGTTCGGGACCAGAACACTGGCTGCGTATTTCAAGGTCCGATACGAAGACACAAAGAGATTGCCGTGCTCGACCCGTGCTCAACCGAAGGCGAAAGCGGGTGAATAGAAACAGTGTTTCGGACTGGACCAAGTGGTGGGCCGATGATATACCCTGTCATTTCTCGCCCGACCAAGCCATCGAAAACGCGGCCTACCTCAGCGAGCTCTTAGGCTCACGATTCTTAACTGGAACGAACCATCCGATCGGTGAAGTGAAACATCCGATTCTTCAACGTTGGAAGACGCGCGGTGCTGGTGCCTTTCTTGAACTCAATGCGCTTGCCTCAGACCTCAGAGTTGTTTCGGGCGTTGATGGCTTTGCCGCCGTTTTGGAAGATCTCAAGAACTCGAATACGTGCCTTGCCACTTGGCACACAATTCATTCCGCCGCGCTGCTAGGGCGCGCGCCTGGGGTAAAGATCGTTCAGTTTTTTCCGCAGACCGATGAGCCCCTGCCAGATTTCTCTGTTGCCCACGAGGGACAGACCGTTATGTGTGAAGCTAAGCTGCTCGCGAAGTCAGGGCAAGAGGAGGTATTCGACCTCTATGCATCGCATCTCCTAGAACGCATCAATACGGGAGTGACAACCGAGAAATGCATCCATCCATCGATCACAGTGGTGTTAAAGAGCGTTCATTCTCTGCCACCCGTAGATGACGTCGTGCGAGTTGTTGCAGAGGGACTGACACGTTACTCGAACCGACCGCTCGTCTATAGAACCGGTACCTTTAATGTATTCCTCGACTCCTCGCAGTCCCTTGTGTCGAACGTGACCGAGTCACGAAGTTGCTTTTTACTCTGCCCTAAATCAGAGAAGGAAGACCTGCGCGTTCATAGTCGGGGAGCGAAAGCGTCAAGGCAACTTACATCCAAAGCAGCAGCAGACCATCCAGGGTTGTTTTTCTTAAGCATCACATACCTGCAAGACTCGCGACATGTTGCGAATCTTTTCCGAAAGAGGTTCGATATTGGACAGTACTCAGGAATCGCGGGGCTGGTACTGATTCAATCAGGCACGCATTTGGAGCCGCCCGTCAGGGCGCCAATCGACCTGATCGCTACCGTCCGGAATAGCCGATCGATTCGACCCCATCCTAACCTGACATTTCAAACGGTAGGGTTGGCTGGTCGATTCCCAAGCAACTTAAGAGAAGAAATTCCCGCCTATCGTCATCTCTCGCATGAAATTCGGGTCGGCGACGGTTTCGCTGGCGTGGTAGTGCCAGACATCAAGGCATTGAAACGCGAGATGCTGGAATAGCATGCGACGAAAAATAGCAAAACCAGGGTCAGATCATAGTTTCCACTAATATAAGGAACAATTGAGATCTGACCCAGTTCTTTGAGTTCTTTTGTGCAGTTCTTTTGTGATTGACCCTGTGTGTGATTGATCTCCCACGATACACAGCTTGTTTCTGTTTATTTAAATTAAGT
>CALMZT010001088.1 GCA_937870805.1 uncultured Chloroflexota bacterium | reverse complement strand
GCCAGTAGCGCTGCCTGCTGCTGGTCTTGCAAATAACGGATGACTTCCCCACAACAGCAGCCCTGATCCAGATACAGCACCGTCGCGTGCAAGCCAATCTGCGCCAGCCGCGTTCAACTGCTCGCGCCGCGTGTTGTTGTCCACTACCCCGCCACTGTCCGCGCCCACCGCCGCCAGACGGCTGCCTTCCGCCACCGCTTTCAGCAGCAAATTGAACCTCGGCTCCGTCAAACTGCGATAGCCTTCCGTCTTCAAACTGAGCTGCGCCTCCATCCTGTTCAGCAGCATCCCGCGTACAGCTTCCGCATTCAACGCATTTCCCGCTATCCTGCTCATGACTTGGCTCGGTTTGGTAGGTGCTGGTAACTAAAAACCTAATCAAGCCAGGTCTCTTGTCAAGACCGCTTCAACTTTCGTGATTCACTGAGTTTGGCTTTTTCTCTATAATGCCTAATGCGGAAACAGTGATGGATGACTGGTTGGGGGAATTTCCAGAGCTTTACCGCAAGATCATCATTCCAAGTAAGCTGAAATGGGAAATCCGCAACAAACTCGACCAGATGAATATCACTGAGCGAGTGCTTTTTCCAGGTTTGGATGGACTGACAACATGGCTCAAACGCTACTACTGTAGTCATCCCGACGATGCCGAGAATACCGAAGACATGCTGTTAGACTAAACATCTAGCACAGCCAATCTTAATGGGCTACTTCTTTCCCATCAAGCGCTGGCGGCGTGCCTCTAACTGCGCGCGGATAGTTTCGTCATCGGCGGGCTTGGGCTTTTCAGGCGTTTCCACAGCGGCAGCTTCAACTGCCGGAATGTCATCAGCCGTATCTTTGGCGTTACTGACAATCACCTCTTCAGCTGTCGAGTTCGGAATGACTTCAACGACGTTGGGAATCGTGCTGGCAACATCAGCGGCGGGCGCGTCGGCTACTGTTACCTGCGGCTCAGGGGTATCAGCCGATTCTGCCGCTACCTCATCAAGCGCGCTTTCAGGCGATGTTCCAACTGCGGGAACTGGCGCAGCGGGTTTTTGTGGACGTTCGCGCAAAGCTTTACTCGCTGCCGTGCGGACATAGTTGTTGGCGTCCTTTTCTGACAGATCGGTCAACAGCAATTCAACTATTTCGCCGGGCACTTCGCTCAACAGGCTTACGATTTGAGCGCGCGCATTTTCGTTGAGCGTGCGTGTCGTGTCGATGAGGGTTTGCGGCGTAAATTGCACCAATTCGGCAAAATAGCGGGGGTCGCCTGCAAAAGCCTTGATCGCTTGCGCGTCGATGCCGGCTTTGGTGGCGCTCTGGCTGGCGTTAAACAATAACTGCCTGGGGGATTTGTTCAGCGGCTGTTTGTTTTCTTCGACAGCGCGTTTCAGCGCGGCAACGGCAGGCTCTAGCAGTTCGGGCGAGTCCAGCGACAGCCGCCACAAAGCGCTGCCGATGCCAAGCCACGCATTCGCATTATCACTTTCGATGCGCGCCAACTCGGCAAATAAGCCAATCGACGCCTGCCACGCCTGCGCCTTCACATATAACACGATTGCATCTTCCAGCCTGCGTTCAACGGGGGTAAGTGTCATGATGAAGCCCTCGCTCAATCCATTCTGCTATAGAGATATACGAGATGCGCGCGAGAAGGTTGCAAGCAAGTTGGGCGGACACGTTGTTCCGCCCCTATGATGTTAGGTTGCCGTACCTGCTACCAGATTCACGGTATGATGCGTGCGGAACAGGCTGTACTGTCCGGCGCGTCCTGGCAGCGGGTTCAGTACGTTTTCCGTCACCATCACCGAGAACCACAACTCCAAATCCCATTGTCCATCAGGGTCAACGGTACGCACGTTCGCCTCAGAGATCAGCATGTTCTTCTCGTACAGTTGCAGCAGCAGCTTGATGAAGGCATCGCGCTCCGAAAGGATGGTCTTGAGCATCTGATGTTCCATCGTCAGCGCAATGCCTTTTGTGCTGTAGTTGCTCTGCGGGTTCGGATATTCGTCGACCACAGCAGCTTCGTTGGCAATGAGATATTCCACCGCGCGCTGGAACGTCATGCCGCTGTCATACGCGCGCAGGCGACGGTGCAGGCTGCCTAATGGACACCACGCAAAGCCCCGAAAACTTGTGAACTGCTCGACGCTGACGACGACGCGGCGAATCATATCCACCGTTTCGCCTTCTACACGTTCGAGTTCGCTCATCGTCATCTCTGCCCACTTCTTTTCAGTGGTCGAGATCGGTTGTTCGGTTGTTTCGATGATGGGGTCATTGCTTGGCGAACGATAATCGGCGCGCATTTTAATCACAGGCACGAGATCATCCGGGTTATGACGATGCGGCACGAGTTCGCGCGCCAGCACCTGTTCGCGCACCAGCGAATCAATCCAATGTGAGCGCCATTGATCGCTTTCGTTGCAGCCAGGGCGATCAAGCTCTTTGTCCATCGCCAGCCCTTTGAGCAAAAAGCCGTAGTTAACGTACTCCCAGCCGCGCACTTCCAGCGTGTTCTCCACGCGACGCACGATACGATCACGAATCAATCGCGTCTTCTCGACAATCGGATGCGTGGCATTGACGGTCACGTTGCCGTTACCAGTTACCGCTTTGAGGATACCCAGCGACAGTGCTTGCGATACGAGGTCTTCACCGCGCGGACGCGAAATCACCGCGCCCACACGCTGCAACTGCTCGATCAACTGGCGTGCGGGAATCGTGTCGATTTCCATCTCTGTCGCCAAACGATCAAACTGCACGATCACGCTCGTCCACTGTGACGGGGTGAAGCTGGTGGTCTCTACGCCATCCGTTGAAGGGGCTGCTGTGCTCAACGATTGATGGGTCTGCAAGTTGGTGAAGTCGTCAATGTACTCAATCGAGATGCCAGGGTTCTTTTCGAGCTGACGACTGGTACTGCCGCGCACCCCCCACACGATCACCGTCTTGCTGCGCGCCAGCAGCGAGTTGAGTACATCGTTGAAGTCTCGATCACCACTGGCGAGAATGTACACATCGGCTGAATCGACGTGACTGGAATCGGTAATTACGTCACGCGCGATACGCATGTCGGCGCTGTTTTTGCCGGGCAGATTAAACACCGGGTCGATGTTCGCCAGCATCAAACGGCTGGGGGATTCATCTGCCACTTCGCGCCCCTGTGTATCGACCAGCGGCGGCAGGCTGCCACGCTGTCCCCAGGGCGCATACGCCGCCATTTTGACGACGTGTCCGTGCGCTTTAGCCTGCATGACGAAGCGGTCAATCAAGTGATCGAGGTTGACGGTAAAGCCCTGCTCATTCAGGCTGATGGCGATGTTCTCGAAGTCCACGTACACGGCGACATTCTTCGTCTGAATGCCAAGCAGTGATTCAAGCGGCTGGAAGATGACGGAGTTCGCAAACTCTG
>CALMZT010001087.1 GCA_937870805.1 uncultured Chloroflexota bacterium | reverse complement strand
AATACGGTTTTCGCTTGAATTTAATCATCTTAAACCGATATTCGTAGGGGACGACCCACGTGTCGTCCCATTTTAGGATATTCATGAAGGTCTAGCTTTACGTATATGAACCAATGTGTGCGCCCGACCCTATATCTCCCTGAAAATTACCACTGCCCTGGTAACGCTCACCTGGCGAAGGGCAGCCTGCCATTACAGAAATTTCGGATTTCTCTCATGTTATGCAGCGAGATAGTATGTCATAATTCAAAGATAACGTATTATTTCAACAGGTGTTGTATGCCAATGCATGTGTATTGGAGTGACGCTGAGCACAGTATTATCCGCTGTGACAGTGCGGGTACATGGACGTGGGAAGACTACCATGCCGCCATCGACGAAATCGTTGGCATGATGAAAAGTGTGCCTCATCGCGTAGACTTAATTAACTTCGTCCAAGAAGGATCTTCCAGACCTAAAGGGTCATCGTAGCCTCATTTTCAGCGCGCTATCAAACTCTTTCCATCGAACCTTGTGATACACGCACTGGTCACCAAAAATGCTCTGGCGCGAGCAATGGTCACTCTATGGCGCTCAGTTCGGGGAAATAAACTCGCTGACAGTATCTATCTGGTCGCCACAGTGGACGAGGCTTATACCCTCATTGCCGAACATCGAGCAAAGCATCCATCTTCCACTGAAGCACTATCAAAGTAACCCAGTTCTTGCGTGCAAGCCTTCTAATCCTTGCGCATCACACCAACTTTAATCCCAAACACCCGCAACATCAGCGGAAACAGCAGCTTGAGTTGCAACGTGCGCGGCGCTTCCCAATAGCTGATCGGCTGATAGCCAAAGCGTTGATAGTACGGAATCATGTTATCCCGACAGTCTAAATACAATGGTCGTCCCGCGCGCGCTTCAAGCTGCTCAATCAACTGCGCCGCGATGCCCTGCCCGCGATACTCCTTCAGTACAACCAGGCTGCCTAACTCTTCGCAGTCAGAGTGTTTCCTGATCTGCCCGATGCCCACGATTTTCCCGTCCACTTCAGCAGCGAGAAAATTGCGCCACTTGATCGAAGTCGGGTCAAGCTGTTCGTCACGCACCATCTTCTTGATCGTCGCGTCATCCTGTTCCGTCGCCGCGCGGATATAGACCATTGCCTTGATTATCTACCTCATCTGAATATACTTTGCGCATGTTCAAACGATTGTATCTGCTGTTGCTATTCACGCTAATGAGCGCCTGCCAGAACGCGCCCCAAAACGCCGTGCCAACCGACATTGCCTTCCCGACAGTGACGCCGGGGCGTGCGCTGGTAGGCGTGCTGCCTGCCGACGGTGTGCGTATCGACAACAGCGGCTTGGCGAATCCGGCAACCGTCGTCGCCCTCGCCAGCCAGCCGACAGCGACGCCAAATTACGCGGCGTGTCCTGTTCCCGGCACAGCGCCGACTGCCATACCCGCGCCGACGACTGAACGCGCCATTGTCGCGGCGATCAACAGCTATCTCTCCGCAGGCAGCGACCCGACAGCCTTAGACGACCTGCTGCGTGGCTGGGGCATCATGGGCGAAACAGGCTTCGCACGCACCGATTACGATCTCACAGGCGAAGGCACGCCCGACATACTGGTTGGCTTTATCGCGCCCGATGCAGGCGGCACGCTGCTGATTTTCACCTGCGCCAACGGCATATACTCGCTGCGTTATCAGGAGGTGACAGGCGGCGAACTCGCGCCGCAGGTCCTCAACCTTGGCGATATGAATGCCAACACCATGCCCGAACTCACCTACAGCGCCAACGTCTGCGACGCCGAAGACACCTGCCTCTACAACACACAGATCATTACCTGGAATGGTCCGCTAGGACGCTTCGTGAGTTCGCTGGAAGGCACGCTCACCAGCGACGAAATCCCAACGCTCAACGATGTGGACAATGATCGTGTGGCAGAAATCGTCGTACAGCTCAACAACGATGGCAATACCTTATCGGGACCACTGCGCACGGGCACACACATCTACGATTGGAACGGCGCGTTTTACGTGCTGTCGATTGTCCAGCTTGACCCGCCGCGCTATCGCATCCAGGTCGTGCAGGAGGCAGACCGCGCCTTTGCCCGCTTAGACATTGATTCGGCAATCCCATTGTACCAACTGGCGCTGAATGACAATCAAGGCTTGCGCTACTGGTACGACGACGAAGCCTCGACGCTGCGCGCCTACATGATGTACCGCCTGCTGCTGGCATATGCCTATATCGAGGATGGGCAGCGCCTCATCGTCTTGCAGGACATCAGCACACTCTATCCCGACGCTAACGCCGCGCCTGTCT
>CALMZT010001086.1 GCA_937870805.1 uncultured Chloroflexota bacterium | reverse complement strand
CTCCCCTCATATCCAGGTCGATTACCGTGAATTCGGCAATAACGCTTTCCTCTACGTATCGTTTGCTGATCTGGCGACGAACCCTACCGGACCTAACTTTGGTCCCAACGCGCCCGTACCCACCGCGCAGCCCAGCATTCCCAGCAACAGCATCAACAACGCGACGTGGACGGCGCAGTATTACGCCAACTCATCACTGAGTGGCTTCCCGTCGGTCATCCAAACTGAAGCCTTCCCGTCGCGCAACTGGGGCACAGGCTCACCCTTTGCCACGATCCCGGCGGACAATTTCTCGGTACGCTGGTCGAGCAATCAAACACTGGCAACAGGCAACTACATCGTTAGCGCGCGTGCCGATGATGGTGTGCGTGTGACTATCGATGGTATCGTCTATATCAATCAGTTCCCCGGCAACGTCGGTCAGGTATTCACCGTGACCGTGCCGCTGAATGCGGGTCAGCACAGTTTTGTCGTTGAGTTCATGGAATTGAGTGGTAACGCTTACCTCGAATACAGCCTCACACTTCCCGGCGCATCCCCCACGCCCATTCCCGCGCCAACCGTGATCGCGCCAACAGGCGTCAGCGTGCGCATCAACGTGCCTGTTAACCTCAACGTGCGCTCCACACCAAGCACGACAGGCTCAATCCTGCTGCGCGTCAATCGTGGGGAAGTATACTCAGCGGTAGGACGTAACGGCGACAGCACGTGGATACAAATCAACGCCAACGGCACGGTTGGTTGGGTATCATCAGCATTCGTAGTCTTCACGAACGGCTCGGCTGCGCAGTTACCCGTCAGCAGTGGCACCGACTCGTCGGCTAGTGTGCCGCTGACAGGCTTTACCTTAGTGGCAAACACAACGGTCAACATACGCGGCGGTCCCGGCGTGCGCTTCGGTGTGCTGGGACGCCTGCCACAGTTGGCGACGGCGAACATCGTCGGGCGCAACACCGATACATCGTGGTGGCAGATCAACTATAACGGCATTGTCGGCTGGGTGAGCGCGACATTTGTCACACCGCAAGGCGGCATTGACATGAACCGCGTGCCTGTACGCGGATAGTAGAACTCAATAAAAAGAGGGCGTCGAAAGATACCCTCTTTTATTATCCCCTCACGGGAAAGCGTGCTGCCCGCGCCTCTGGCTCAACTTGGGCGGCATTGGCGACAAACGAAATCAAGTGATAGAAGCCAGCAATCACGCACAATTCGATGAACTGTGGCGTGTTCCAATGCTGGCTTAGTTTCGCCCACAACTCATCCGATACCGTTGAAGTGTCATGTAGTTCATCTGCCAGCCGTATCAGCAGTGACTCGCGTTCTGTCCACACGCCATCATGGGCGGACGCGGTGACTGTGGCAGCAAGTTTCCCCTGCGGGATGTGCAGCGCATCATCAAAGAACACCGCATGTACTCCCCATTCGTATTCACAGCCGCAGCGTGCGCAGGTGCGGTGGATGACGATTTCGCGCTCCATCGGATTGACAGCGCCTTTCCCCAATATGCCCGCACCCAGCGGACGCATCCTATCCAGCAGTTCACGGTGTTGTGCCAGCGTGCGAAACAAACGCAGCGGCTCAACCTGTGCGCCCGGTGGCATCCATTTCGCTAACATTGTCGCCAATTCTTCGCTGTATGGTGGCTCAAGTGGGGGAATACGTGGTGACATGATTCTCCTCTTCGTTATAATGTACATAACGGGCTGGAATTGCTCTGCTTCTAATTTAGAAGTGATCCTGTGATACTATAACGCTTCGTTTTTAGAAGCACAAGGGATGGTGCATGACGACTCCCAAACCTGGAAAAGCTGTGCGTGGTTCACGCAGCGGACGCCCGATTATGGCGTTACTGGATTTATTGGGGCGGCGTTGGACGCTGCGGATTATCTGGGAACTGCGTGGCGATGCATTGAGTTATGTTGATCTGCGCGCGTGCTGTGATGCCATGTCCACCAGTGTCCTTAGCCAGCGTTTGACCGAATTGAAAGACGCAGGCATTATCACCCTGAACGAAGGCAACTACACGCTGACTGAAGACGGGCGCGACCTGTTGCAAGCCATGCTCCCGCTGAACGATTGGGCGACACGCTGGGCAGAACGCGAAAAGGAAGGTTGAAAACAATGCGACATAAATGGCTCATTTCGTTGTTGGCGGTGCTGATCCTCTTAACTGGCTTAGCGACAGCAGTACAGGCGCAGCAGGGCACATGGTTCGCGCAGTTTTACAATGATCGTTATCTACTCACGCCCATCAGAACGCGGCAGGACAGCGCCATCAACTTCGATTGGGGTGGGGGTTCGCCGATTGATGGCATCAACGCCGATGGCTTTTCTGTGCGCTGGACACGCACGTATACACTGGGCAGCGGCACGTATCAGGTCAACGTGCGCGCTGACGATGGCGTGCGTGTGCTGATCGACAACGTGACTTATGTCGAGGATTTTTTTCCGGGTTCAGGCAGACAGCACAGTGTCATCTTTACGCTGATGGGCGGCGAACACGTTGTCGAAGTGGAATATCAGGAAAACACCGGAAACGCCTATATCAACTTTAGTCTCAGCGCCTACGTTGCGCCCACCGCGCCGCCAACTAACACGCCGCCGCCCGGTGTCACGCCGAGTTTCGTGCCGAGACCGACGCTGGCGCTGACGGGACCGTTCATCACCGTTGCTACGGGACGCTTGAACGTGCGCAGCCTGCCGACGACCAGCGGGCGTATCCTTACCGCAATTGAACGCTTTGAACGCTACCCAATTATTGGGCGCAGCATCGACGGGCAGTGGTATCAGATTGTTGTCGATAATTTGCGCATTGTAGGAACCGTTGTCGGTTGGGTGTCTGCGGATTGGGTTTTTGTTCAGAACGCGGAAAATGTGTCTGTGACCTATGGCTTTGAAGGCGAACCGATCCTCACCAACTACTACTTACGCACCACGACCAACGTCATTCTGCGCACAGCGCCGTCCACTGCTTCGTTAGGAATTGGGTTGCTGTTTGGCGGTGTTCGTCTGCAAATCGCGGGTATCACCTCGGACGCTGTATGGTGGCTGGTCTATATCGAAGGCTATATTGGCTGGGTACACCGTGACTTTGTGCAGTTGGAACAGGATGTCGATTACGGGCAGATTCCGACGGTAGATAACTTCGTCGCGCCGACACCGACTGGCAATTAGAAGTTGAAATGAAAATAAGCGATGAATGAAAATGATGAGTCTTGGGATAGTGAAAAAAGCACTAGAGAACTATTCGATCCTGACAATATGGCTGAATGGCTGAAATACACTCCTGAAGAATTTATCGGAGTGATGGTTCTTGAACTAAGACAGGCGAATGTAAGCGTGCGGGAGGTTTCTAAGTTACTTAATGCAAACTCGCAATTGAAATCCATCATCATTGACCCCGATGGACAGCGAGTTCCCGTAGTATTTTTCATGGAAGGTATACTACGAGCAACAAGAATAACAGATCGACTGCTGGACGTGATGAGGGCATATCAAAAGCAAAGAACTAAAAAAGAGTAAACAAAAATAGGAGTGACTCATAAGGTCGCCCCTATTTTGTTACTCGTTAACTATGCTTAGTTCTGTGAGTCCAGCAGCGGGCTGGTGAACTTCACCGGGATTTGCTTGGGCTGCGATTCCGGCGTCTTGGGCAGTGTCAGTGTCAGTACGCCGTTGCTGTAGACCGCTTCGACATTGTTGGTGTCTACACTGTCTGAAAGGCGCAGGCTGCGGGTGAAACGACCAAACGCGCTCTCACGCACCAGTGCGCGGGCGTTCTCGCCCAATTCCGGCTGCACACGCTCAGCGCTGATCGTCAGAATGCCATCCTCAAAATTCACTTGAATTTGGTCAGGATTCAAGCCGGGGATGTTAGCGTTCAGCACAAAAGCATTCTCATTCTCGTACAGATCAATCGGCAGCGTGTAAGCGGTCCGCGCAGACACGCGACGTGTCTCGTCAAAAGCGCGCTCAATTGCTGCTAACTCACGGAAAGGATTCCAACGCACTACGGTTGCCATCTTCTCTCACTCCATTACATTAAATAGGGTTATGTACCGTGCATCGTTCATTAATCCTTGAATAGGTTGCTTTTCTTTGATACGCTTGGATTCAGATCACAACATTGACGGAAAAATCACGGAAGCTATACCTTTCCTCATGAGCAACGTTGGGATGGAGTGGCGGAGCACAAGCTGTGAAAAAAGTGCAGCGCAAGTCGAAAATCATGCGTCGCTCGGCGCGGGTGTTTCTCAACGACTTGAACGTTGGTAAAGCCACCCTCGTCCGTGACTTTTTGCAGCGCTGCCATGACGCGACACAGTATTTTGTCGATCTCTTTTGGCAGCGTCAAGACTTCTCTGCTGAACTGGCAGATTTGGATACCGTTCATCGCGGCTGTGAGCGTTTCGGTTTGACCACGCGCCTTGCCCAAGCCCTCGCCAAGCAAGCCAAAGAAACTGTGCGCAGTCAAATCGAGAAACGTGAGAAACGCAA
>CALMZT010001085.1 GCA_937870805.1 uncultured Chloroflexota bacterium | reverse complement strand
TGAGCGTCACGGGCGAGGTGCTGGCAGATTCGGGAATTCCAGCAGAACGCAACCTGCTGACGATTTCGGCACGTCCTGAAATCATCCCCACACCTGCGCCGGTTCGACCCGCGCGCACAGATGCCTATGCATTTGATCCTGCGGAAGTCACTAATTATGCATCAAGTTACAATCCGGGTGCGATCAGCAGCACCTACTCACCGGAATTTGCCAGCGAATACGGTCCATTTTATGAACCACCGGGCTTGATGAATTATCCGATGTTTTCTGCTGATGTCGGGATTCCGATTGAACTGCCACCGGATGAGCAAACTGGACGGGAATACTATACCCCGGTTATCACTTTGAACTTTATCCGTGTAGAAGGTGGCAGCGACACGACGAACCAGAGCGCCGCCGCCTCGGAAGACAGCCACGACGGTTCGGGATTTGTTTCGGTGCTGCCTGCAACCAGCACCTTGTATGGTTTTGACCTCAGCACCGAGCGCGTGGGCGACGATCAACGCTCTGACCAACTCTACCGGGAAGAGGTTTTAAACTCCGCTGGAGAAACAATCGGCTACATTGAGCTTTCCAATGGTCCAGCCTATAGTGGCAAAATCCTGAGACGTGTGGCGAATGGCTGGATTATCGCCAGCACATTAGCCGTTGTGCTGGCAGCATTGGTAGGGCTGACGATCAGCCGCCGCATCAGTGTGCCGCTGCTGGCGCTGACTGCTGCCACGAAGAGTATGGCGGGTGGTGATCTCTCGACGCGCGCGAAAATCCATCGGGATGACGAATTGGGTGCGCTGGCAACCTCGTTTAATCAGATGGCGCAGCAAGTGGAAGAAACTGTGAGTGCGCTGCGACACTTTGTTGCTGATGCGGCGCATGAACTGCATACACCGTTGACCGCGTTACGCACCAACATGGAACTGGCGTCTGATGAGCCGCAAGACCGAGTGCGTCAGAGTTACATCGCGCGCGCTGAGGCGCAAATCCTGCGGCTGGAGTCGCTGACGGATGGGCTGTTGAGCCTATCGCGGATTGAGGCGGGCGACGCGACCACCCAGCCGCATAGGGAACTGTCGTTGACGGCGCTGCTGCAAGAAATCAGCGAATTGTATGCTTCACGCTCGGAACAAGCCGGACTCAATTTTGTGCTCACGCTGCCAGAACATCCCATCTGCGTTTATGGTAACGCCACACAATTACGCTGCGCGATTGGTAACCTGCTGGACAACGCGATCAAGTTCACACCCTGCGGCGAAACCATCCAACTGGCGCTGCGCGAACACAAACACTATATCGAAGTCGAGGTTCGTGATAATGGTATTGGTATCCCAAATGATGAACTGCCACTCATTTTCAGTCGTTTTCATCGCGGGCGGAATGCGGTGGTGCATCCCGGCAGTGGTTTAGGCTTGGCGATTGTCAAAGGCATCGTTGATCGTCACGGCGGGCAGATTTGCGCTTACAATATGTCGCCGGGCGCGAGTTTCCTAGTGCGCTTGCCCCTGCCCTGAAGGAAGTTCGGAGAGGGCTTCCTGAATGCGGCGCAGGTGATGACGCATCCGAATTTGTTCGCAAATCGTGCGAGCTTCTTCGAGCGCGGCGCGGGCTTCCTCAATCTTACTTTGCAGCGCGTACAGTTTGCCTAACTCCAGCAGGGCATAAGCGACGCTGGCATTGATGCTGCCCGCGCGGGCAATGTCCAGACTCTGCTGAATCAATGCGCCTGCTTTGTCAAAGTCCGGCTGCGGCAGTCGGGCGTACATCATGCCCAGGATGCGCGTGACTTGCGCAGAGATGCCGCCGAGCCGTGAGAGTTCGGCAACCTTCAAGGCTTTTTCAGTGACCACAACTGCCTGCATGGGGTTCACGCCGGAAGCAAAATCAATCTGCGCCCGATACGACTGAAAGAAGGGTGTGCCGACGACGGAGTTGGTGATTTGCGCAAGGCTGAGGCTCATGTCGAGGTGTAACGCTGCCTGATCGACATTGCCCAGCTCATACTGCACAACACCCAGATTCCCGGCGGCATTATAGGCAGTGACGGGACTCTGTTCCTCCTGGGCGATCTTCAGGCTGCGTGTCAGCACTTCTACGGCTTCCTCATAATAACCACAGTAGGTATAACCTACGCCGACGAACAACAGCACTGCCGCCATGCGCGCGGGATTGCCGAGCTGTTCCGCCAGTTCGAGGCTGCGCGCGAATTGGGCTAAAGCCATATCAGGCTGTCCCTGCTGGAGCAGCGCTGCCCCGTGCCATGCCATCGACCCCGATTGTAGATCAAGGTCATTGTATTTTTCTGCAAGCGCCATGCCGCGAGAAAGTAAATGCATGGCTTTGGGCAAGTCGCCCGCGATCATTAAGGCGCGCCCTAACATCCCGTAAGGCATTGGCAGCAGTTCTTCAATGCCGAGCTTTTCCGCTACACTGATGCACTGCGAAAAGTAGCCGAGCGCTTCGCCCATGCTGCCCGAAACGTAGAGGAAAGTGCCCATACTGGCTAACACACGGGCTTTGCGTTCTTCGTCGCCCAACGTCTCAGCGAACTTCAGCGCTTGCGACAGCGCTTCGGTGACATTTTCACTGGGGAAAGCTACTGCCGCGCGTCCAAGGTCGAGCGCTGTGTCGATATAGAGGCGTTTTTGCAACACTGAGGCTGTGAGGCGGTTGATTGCCTCGATGGCTTGCTCGAAGAAGATTTTTGCCGCGCGATTTGCGCCTGCACGCATGAACTGCTGCCCGGCGATATGCGCATAGTGTGCGACTTTGTTGTCGTCACCTAACGTGCGCCAATGATAGGTGAGGATGGAAGCCATTGATGGGTCATTGGGATACACCAGTTCGATTGCCCACGCGACCTGTCCGTGCAGTTGATTGCGACGAATTGAGGGGAGTTCTGCCAGCACGCCTTCACGCAGCTTGTCGTGCGCGAAACGCCAGTGCTCATCCTGTACATCAAGCACGGCGACTTCGGCACAGGTTGTCAGCCAGCTTTCAAGGTTCATGTTCATATCAATGCGCTGCAACACTTTCAAGTCAAGCTGACGTCCCGCAACGGCGGCAACTTGCAGCAGGGGACGTGACCAGGCAGGCAGACGATCCAGGCGGCGGCGGATCACTAAGTCCATGCCACCCGCGAACACTTTTTCGGGAAGTGTCTTGATGCCGATTTCATTGAGCGTACCTGCATCCTCTGCCAGCGCGCGCACGACCTCGACCATGAAGAACACGTTGCCTTCCGTCTCGCGTTGGATGAGATCAACGACGTTTTCCTGGCGTCCGGCTGCGCCGAGCATCGATTCGCTGAGTTGGGCGATGTCACGTGCTAAGAGCCGTTCCACTTTCAGTCGTCGCATCATGCTGAGTGTTTTCGGAAGCTCAGGCTGCTCGTCGTCGCGGTAGCTGCCAATCCACAGCAGTGGTAGATCATGCGTTTCTCCAAGCAGATATTGAAGCAGCGTGAGAGCTTCGTTTTCTGCCCAATGCAAATCTTCGAGCACGAGCACATAAGGCTGAGTGTCAGAGCAGCAGCGGCGCAGAATGTCGCGCATGACGCGCAAAAGGCGTTCCTGCGTGGCTTCCGGGTCAAGCGCGGGCGCATCGAGAACATCACGTTCGATCAGCGTACTAATGTCGGGTACGAGATTCTTGAGCACGCCTGCTTCCAAATCGCTGAGTTCCGTTTGCAGCATCAGGCGGCGCAGGATGTCACGCCAACTGGCATAAGGGTCGCTGCCTTTGTCCGCGATTTGCGCGCGCAGCAGGAATGCGCCTTCGACTAACGCGCGCGTGCAAAGCTCGTCGATGAGACGCGATTTGCCAACGCCGCTTTCGCCACCGATGAGCCACGCGCTGCTGGTGCGCTCATTAATGGTTTGCGTGAGCGCAGCGGTGAGCAGGCTGAGTTCGCCGCTGCGTCCGATGAACTTGGCGGCTTGCAAAAAACTTTCACGGATAAGCGAGGTTTCACGGGGAACGGTTTTGTCGATGGCGGCAGCGAGCGCAAGCATTGTGAGATGTGCGCTGGTGTAGCGTTCATCGGGATTTTTCGCTAATAAACGCCCCAACACACTCGCGAGATTGGGTTCGATCTCCAGGACAGAAGTATCGATGGGCTTGGAAATGATGTCGTGCAGTAGATTATTGATGTTGCTCAAGTCAAAGGGATGCTGCCCCGTGAATAACTCGTAAGCGATCATGCCAACGGCGTAGAGGTCGGAGACTTCGGTGGCAGGTTCGCCTTTGAGGATTTCCGGTGCCATGTAGGCGAGAGTACCTGCCGGACGATGATCGGCTTCCTGTTCGCGGGTGATCGACAAGCCAAAGTCCAGCAGTTTCACCTGTCCATCGATCACGACGACGTTGGCGGGTTTGAGATCGCGGTGGAGAATGCCACGCCGATGCAAATAAGCGATGGCGTAGAGCATCTGGATAAGCAAATCGACCTGAACGGAGACAGGTTGATCTTCGCCCGCTTCGACAATCTCTTGCGCGTCTTCGAGTA
>CALMZT010001084.1 GCA_937870805.1 uncultured Chloroflexota bacterium | reverse complement strand
CTTCAAGATGCTGCAGCCGTAGACGCATCGCAGGCGTTTCATCGTCTTCGCTAAGTGGGCAGGCCTTTCCGTCGCGCGGCCGGGGTCTCATGTTTGGGATCTTCTCAGCCATAATCCGTAACATCGCCGTCAGCCAGCGCAGTAGATACGGCGGTGTTGGGACAATCAGGCGTGGCATCCCTGCGACACGCATAATGGTGCGCAGCAAATCGTCCAGCGTGATGTATTCCGCACCGCCAATTTCCTGCACTGTATCGACAGTATCAATCAATTCCAGCGCGCGCACCAGCGCTTCAATCACATCGTCAATGTAAAGAGGATGCAGCACCACTTCGCCGCGTCCCGGCATCAGGAAGAACAATGGATTAGCCACCATCTGCATGGCGATATTGTTGATAAATGCATCATCAGGACCAAAGATCACCCCTGCGCGGATAATCGTGTAGGCAATACCACTGGCGCGAATCGCGTCCTCGACCAGCCCCTTGATCCGCAGCAGGGTGTATGCCGACGAAGGTGCTGCGCCCAAATGACTCAGGGTGATAATTCTACCAACACGCGCCGCCCGCGCTACCGTAATCAGATTACGAGTGCCTGCTACTTCGATGCGCTCTAAGTCACGCGCCCTCCCCCACCACTGCGCGTTCTCAAGGTGAAGCACCGTATGCACGCCCGTTACGGCTTTAAACAGCGCTTCTTCGTCCAAGACAGTGCCCTGAACAATCGGCGGCGGGTTTTCCCAGGGCAAATTGTGCAGCTTGTAATCGGGCAGCAGCAAGCGTACTTGATAGCCATCTGCCAACAAGCGTGTCACGAGATGCCTGCCGACAAAACCAGTCGCGCCTGTGACCAGTATCATCGGCGTTGTCCTTCTCTATCCTTCATCATCAATCTACACAGCATTCGTAAAGGAAAACCCATTATACCTATTGGCTCTCTCGCAGAACAGGCGCGCTCACTTGACAAATTCAAGCTCACAATCAAAATAATACCAACCAGTCGGTTTTAAAAGAGCATTTTATGACAAAAGGGCAAGAAACGAGACGCGCCATTCTGGAACAGGCGGCGCAAGTCTTCAGTGTGCGCGGCTATTTCGGTGCGTCAATGGATGATCTGCTGCAAGCGACAAAACTAACGAAGGGTGGCATCTACAACCATTTCGCCAGCAAAGAGAATCTCGCCCTTGAGGCTTTTGACTATGCGATGGAATTATACTCCGCACGCTTCAAAGAATTCCTCGCGGGAAAACGCAACACACGAGACCGGCTGCTGGCATTTACCACCCTCTTTCGCAGTGTGGTAGACGATCCTATGCTGCCGGGCGGCTGCCCTGTGCTCAACACCGCCGTTGAGTCGTCCGATGACACCAATCCAGCCCTGCGTGAGCGCGCACAGCAAGCGTGCGATGACTGGCGTGAGTTTATCGTTCGCACAATCACACGCGGCGCAGAACTTGGCGATGTGCGACCCGGCACAGACGCGCAAGCCGTCGCCAGCGTCATGATTGCTGCTGTCGAAGGCGCAATGATGCTCCACAAACTGTATGACGACAAGCGGCATATGTACCGCACTACCGATCATCTCGTTGCTTTTATCGAATCGTTCCTTCAGGAGAAAACTTTATGATCGACCAAATTGCCGAACGCACTCGCACTTTCGCATGGGAAGACCCCATGATTGGGGCGGAACAGGAGAAAAATATGAGCGGTATGGAATATCTACAAGCCATGATCGACGGGAAACTGCCTGCACCGCCCCTTTCGCGGACGTTAGGCTTTCAACTGAGCGAGATCGGTGAAGGACGTGCAGTCTTTACCTGTGAACCCGCCGAATTTCATTACAACCCGATTGGGATAGTACACGGGGGACTGGCTGCCACGCTAATCGACTCGGCGACGGGCGTTGCCGTTCATACCTTACTGCCTGCGGGGACTGGCTATACAACGATTGAACTGCATATCAACTTGATTCGTCCCCTCACAGCAACCACCGGACAGATACGCGCGGAAGCAGAAATCGTCAATGCTGGACGCACCCTCGCCATCGCCCAAGCGCGTATTGTCGACAGCGCTGGAAAACTTTATGCTCATGGCACGTCAACCTGTATGATCTTCCGTCCCGAAAACTAGCTCATCTGAAATTCAAACAGTAACCCCTTCCCATAGAAGGGGTTAATCTGATATATATCGTCTTTAATTGCAAGGAATCACAGCGGATAGAGTATCGTCCGTTCAAAGTGAGGGATTACATGCATAACAAACGGGTTGTTGTGACCGGAATGGGGGTGCTTTGCCCAACGGGCAACACCGTCGCAGAAGCGTGGGAAAATGCGGCTGCCGGGCGCAGCGGCATCGACATCATTAGAAATTGGAACACCTATGAGTATGGTATTGAAAACCATATCGCAGGTGAAGTGAAAAATTTCGACCCTGATGTCGTTTTAGGTAAACGCGAAGCCCGCCGTGCAGATCGCGTGACGCAGCTTGCGCTCGTCTCAGCGACACAAGCGATGGAAGACTCTGGGCTGCAAATCACCGACGAGAACCGCTACGATGTAGGCTGTGTCGTCGGCACAGGCATCGGCGGCATCACCACGTTGGTTGAACAAACGCTGAATTTTTACAACAAAGGTGCGAAAGCTGTCAGCCCTGTGATGACACCCCTCATTCTGCCAGATAATGCGTCTGGCAAGGTATCAATGCAGTTCGGGCTGCGTGGTCCAAACTTCTGCATCATCACTGCCTGCGCGACAGGCAACAACGCTATCGGGGAAGCGGCAGAGATCATCCGTCGTGGACAGGCAAAAGCAATGCTGGCAGGCAGCAGCGAAGCCGCCGTCGTCGGTGTCGTTATCGCTGGTTTTAACAATATGACAGCGCTCACCCGACAGAATGATGAGCCGCAAAAAGCCTCACGTCCCTTTGATCGTGACCGTGATGGTTTCGTCATTGCCGAAGCGGCGGGAATGCTGATGCTCGAAGACCTTGACCATGCGCTGGAACGCGGCGCAAAAATCTACGGGGAAGTGTTGGGCTACGGGCACACCTCTGATGCTTACCATGTCACTGCGCCAATGGAAACAGGTGAAGGCGCTGCGCGGGCTATCGAATTGGCTCTGAATGACGCAGGTATCACAGGCAAGGACATCGACTATATCAACGCACATGGCACAAGCACTCCACTGAACGATAAAGCTGAAACTTTTGCGATCAAGCGCGCATTAGGAGAACAGGCTTACGAAATTCCGATTAGCTCCACCAAGAGCGTCACGGGACATATGCTCGGTGCAGGGGGCGCAGTCGAAGCCATTTTCTGCATCGAAGCCATGCGTAATAACTTCATTCCGCCGACCATCAATCTAGACAATCCAGACCCCGAATGTGATCTTGATTACACGCCGAACGTCGGGGTGCAGCGCGAAGTGAATATCACTATGAGTAACTCGTTCGGTTTCGGCGGACATAACGCCGTGATAATTCTCGGCAAATATCATGCCAACGGCAAACTCTAAAAGTAACACAACGCCTACCCTAGCCTCCACGGGGATATATGCCCATGTGGTCGGCTGGGGGATGGCGGTGCCAGAAAACGTCATGACCAATGACGATCTTTCTGCCTTTATCGATACCACTGATGAATGGATTCGCGCGCGCACGGGCATTCGTGAACGCCACATCGCCAGCGAACGCGAGTCTACCGCGACGCTGGGCTTAAAAGCTGCGCAGCAAGCCCTTGACGTTGCAGACATTTTGCCTATCGAACTCGACCTTGTGATTGTCGCGACATCAACGCCCGAAAATATCTTCCCAAGTACGGCGAGCCTCATCCAGGATCAACTCGGCGCGTCCAAAGCGGGCGCGTTCGATCTCAGCGCGGCATGTTCCGGCTTCGTCTATGGTGTCCAGATGGGGGCGCAAGCCATCCGTTCGGGCAGCGTCCAAACGGTGCTCATCATCGGCGCGGAGACGATGAGCCGTGTTATGAACTGGAACGATAGAGGCACGTGCATTCTATTTGGGGATGGCGCGGGGGCGGTTGTGCTGCGCGCCAGCCAGGAAGAAGGCGGCGTGCTCTCCGCTGTGCTGCGTTCCGATGGCTCAGGCGGCGATCTTTTAGGCATTCCGACAGTCGGCAGCCTGGACGTACTCAGCTCCAAAGCTGGACTCGAAAATGGACACAGTATGTCCAAGATGTATATGAACGGTGGGGAAGTCTTCAAATTCGCCACGCGCGTCATCGGCGACAGCATCATGCAAGCCGTTGCACAAGCGGGCATTACCTTAAGCGATATTCGTCTCATCATCCCACATCAGGCAAACGAGCGCATCATCCAGGCTGCCGCGCGTCATCTGAAAATTGATTCCGCTTTATTCATGATGAATGTAGAACGCTACGGCAATACCTCAGCAGCGTCGATCCCCATTGCTCTTGCCGAAGCTGTCAAAGAAGGACGCATCAAAGAAGGCGATCACATTGCCTTTGTAGGTTTTGGCGGTGGACTCACGTGGGCGTCGATGGTCATTAAATGGGGTGTACCTACGCCTGGCGAAACTGCTATCCTCAAAAAACAGCGCCGCGAGTTCAGTTATTTGCTGGCGCGCTGGCGTGCAGCCCTACGCCGCATCAGCCGTCGCATTAGCGAAGCATTCCATATATTCCGTCCTGTGCAAGGACGCCTCGCCCGCCTCCGCCGTAAAGTTGATAACAGTCCACTTGTTTAAAATTAGGGGTTCTTGCGAACCCCCTTTTGATAGCCTCAAGGCTTGAAAACCTTAACGCTTTTTGCTTTACATCCATTCAGAATCAAACTATGCTCAATAAAGTCAACGTTACGAATTTCGTATCATCAGAGGCTTCACATGTCGGGAAAAATTCTTTGCATCGAAGATAATCCGCAAAACATGCGTCTTGTGCGCAAGATGTTAAGCGCGGGTGGGTATACGATCATCGAAGCATCTGATGGATTCACTGGACTGCGCGTCGCCGCCGAAGAATTACCTGACCTTATTTTGATGGACATTAACTTGCCTGATATTGATGGCATGGAAGCAACGCAGCGCTTAAAGCAAAATGCTACGCTTGCACACATTCCAGTGATTGCACTCACGGCGAATGCGATGCCCGGTGATCGTGAGCGCTTCCTCGAAGCAGGCTGTGACGGCTATCTGAGCAAGCCGATCACCCGAAGCGAACTCATCTCACTTGTCGAACAGTTCATTCCTCAGACACAGTAAATAAAAACGTCCGGCATTTCCACCGGGCGCTTTTTTGTTATCGTCTTCGCTGTGCCAAACTGAGATAGTACAACAGTTGCAGGAGCGCCGTCACGAAGGCTGCCACATAGGTCAATGCCGCAGCCGTCAGCACCTGTTGAGCGCCACCCGCGTCCTCGGGCGTCGTCATTAAGCCTGTTTCACGCAGCAGCCGCAGCCCACGCGCGCGCAGCAGCGGCCGCCGGCCACCAGCCGCCCCGTGGGCGTCATGGCT
>CALMZT010001083.1 GCA_937870805.1 uncultured Chloroflexota bacterium | reverse complement strand
AAGGGAAAAGGGGGTGAGGTTGAACCATCAAGGTCTTTCCAGCCCCTTCAGTGGGCTTACCAATTTCCTGATAGCCTAGGGTTTTGAACCCTAGGCGGCGCAACCGCACTCATTCGTTAAAAACCTACCCTTGAAATGGGTTTGGGGGTGAGGTCAAGGCGAACACTCAACACCTTTGCATAAAATCCTTATGCGTGCGAATTGCAATTACTCTACGCTTCCCCTACGCATAGTACAGAACGACCAACAGCCAAACAACATTTTGCGCTATACTAAAAGCACGTTATTTTGAATGTTATATGCAGGAGCGCGCGATGTTTAGACGATTCATCATCACCTTGGCGGTATTGCTGACCGTGATTTCGATGCTGAGTTTTTCGCTCAGCCCCACTTACGCACAGGAACAGTTCGGCAGCAATTGGTCGGCGCAGTACTATAACAATGTCAGCTTCTCCGGGACGCCCATCAGCCGCATTGATGCCGCGATTAATTTCAGCTTTGGCACAGGCAGTCCTGACCCCGCCATTCCCCCTGATAACTTCTCGGCGCGCTGGACAGGCACCCAAAACTTTGCCACTGCCGGAACTTACACCTTCACACTGGCACGCGATGATGGTGCGCGGGTGTTCCTGGATGGCGCGTTGATCCTGAACCATACTGAAGGTGGGGCGCAGGCGTTCACGGCAGATCTGTTCGTCGCGGCGGGCGCGCATACCATCGTAGTCGAGTATTTTGAACTCTCTGGCACTGCCAGCATCAGCTTTAGCTGGCGGCTTTCCAGCGCTGGGGCTTTGACGCCGACCTTCACTGGACCAACCCCCACCCCCGGACCGACGAACACGCCAGCGCCCACTTCGCTGCCGCCCATCCCGCCCGGCGCAATCACCGCGACGGTCATTCGCGCGTCGGTGCTCAACGTGCGCAGCGCTCCATTCATTGGCGCGCCAGTGCTTGGACGTATTCGCCGCAGCCAAACCTATGCCATCGTCGGGCGCAACTCTAATGCCACATGGTTCCTGCTGCAACTGAGTGGTTTTCAGGCATGGGCGTTCGGTTATTATCTCGCGTTCTACGGGAACGAGTTTAATGTCCCCGTTGTCAGCGCCGCAGGCTCTGGCACGTTTGTAGACTTGAACTCACAGGCGGTTGGAATTACGCAAGGCGGTATGCGCTTACGTGCCGAACCCAACACAACGTCCGCGCAAATCGGGCGTATTCCCTGGGGGCAAACGATCCCTATCACCGGACGCACGGCTGACGGCGCGTGGTATCGTACCAACTGGTTTGGCACAGTAGGCTGGGTATATTCGCCGTTTATCCGCATTGTCGAAGGCAATCTCAACAACGTCCCCATTGTTCCGTGAGCGACGGGCGAACTCGCGCTGCCATTGGCGTCAGGATAAGCCTTACTCGGGTTTTTTGTCCCTTTAGAACCCGTCGGAAAATTCAATCGGGCTGACTTCGTAGGGGCGCACCATGTAAGCGAAGCGGCGTGCGCCCTTGAGAGACTGTCTCGCAAACAAGATGGATAAAGTCGAAGGTTGGCTACCAGACTCTCCCCCTTTCTCCGCTGGCGGGGTGTAAGCAAAGCGGCGGGGTCGGGGGGATAGGGGTTAACCGTACTAATGATGAGACACACCACTTATGCTCTTAGGACTTTCGCTCACGTACATAAAAATGGATAAACGCGATCTGTATTTCTCCCCCTCTCCCCGCGTCGACAACCTCGCCTTTCACTCAGCTTATGGCGAGGGACAGGCGGTTGGGGGGTGAGGTCAAGCGAAAGTCCTGGCTCTTTAACTAAATAGCACGGAGTATAGCTTGTACAGACTTTCCAGCGCCTTTAGTGCGCTTGCCTTTTCAACTCAGCCTCTCGGCTTTAGCCAGAGGCGGCGCAAACCGCACACTCCGTCGTTAATCGTTAAACGGCATCATTTTCTGGCACGGTAATACGCAACCTTGAGGCTTATCGTGATGCCTGAAAACTCGCAGTTTCGCCCTCAAACAACCTTATGCTTGAGCGTCTTGTAGACAGCCCGCGCCCCTGGGCACCACCGCAGCGTCCTTGGATTATGGCGCAGACCTGGAACGATTTGTTGTTCGCGCACTGGTCTGTGCCTGCGGCGAACCTGCGCCCCCTGCTGCCTGCTGGCTTGCAGCTTGATATCCACATGGATAAAGCCTGGGTGGGGGTTGTACCCTTTCATATCACCGATATTCACCTGCGCGGCGTACCCCCTGTGCCATTTCTCTCGGCGTTCCCGGAACTCAATGTGCGAACGTATGTGGTACACAACGGTAAACCCGGCGTGTGGTTTTTCAGTTTAGATGCCATGCACATCGCTGCTGTTGAAGTAGCACGCCTCACTTATCACCTGCCGTATTTTCACGCATGGATGAGCACCCGCAATGAAAATGGCACGGTGCATTACAAGAGCCAGCGGCGCGATTGGCGGGCAAAAGCGGGCGCGTTCGTCGGCAGCTATCGCCCGATTTCCGAAGTGTTCTATACGCAGCCCGATACATTAGAACATTGGCTGACGGCGCGGTTCGCCCTTTACGCCGCAGACAGAAAAGGCATAATTTATCGGGGCGAAATTGCTCATCAGCCCTGGACGCTGCAACTCGCGGAAGCCAAAATCGAAGTCAACACTGTTGCACAGTCGCATGGGATTACGTTGCCCGATGAACCACCACTGCTGCATTTCGCAAAACGTTTGGAAGTCATCACCTGGACAGCCGAGCGTGCGTAAATAGCACAAGTTTGAAACCCCCACTGCACTCTGCGCGTAATAAGAACGAGAGAAGGGTAAATTGTTATGGATACAGGTCTGATCGTCATCATCGCCATCGTCGTGGCAGTAGTAGCACTGTTGATCTTCATCACGGCTACGAAACTCAATCAAGCCGAACACGAAGCCCATACTGACGCCAAAGATGTCAATGAGGACAACGAAACAGATATGCTCATCACGAAAATTGAACACGACGAAGAACAAAAGAGCAGCAAACGTTAAGAGGCTGTCTGATAATTCGAGATGTAATATGGAATGCTGTAAAGACTCAGTTCTACTTCTCTCTATTTTCTCGGTGTTCTCGGTGTCTCGGTGGTTCAAATTTTCTTTTTCTCCTGGCGAACATCGTTGTACTCAACGCGGCGTCTTGGCGGTTCAAAATTGAATTTTCAGACAGGTTCTGATGCTCTTTAACAAATTCATCAGGATGTAAACATTGCCCGAAACGCTTTTTCTGTTCACTTCAGTGAACGTGATACTGCGGCAGCCGGAGACTTCAGTCTCTGGCACGATAGCCGCATTACAGCGTTAAACGGCATAAACCCCCTTGTTCGAGGCGAAACTGCGTAACGTCAGTTTTTAAGTAGAAAGGTTAAAGTGAAAAGTGGTGCTTGCGACGTGAAACGTTTTAATAGGTGCTGGTCATCACCTCACTTCCACTTTTTGAGAACGTCGCGCAGTCTCTGGATGCGGAAAGGTTTGTCAAGGTAATCGTTAGCACCCTGACTCACGGCACGTTCGGCTTCGCTGAGGTTGCCGCTGACGGCGATGAATGGAAGGTGCGACCATTCAGGACTCTGACGCACATGAGAGAGGAACTCAAAGCCGTCCATCTCCTGCATCGCCAGATCGCTGAGAATCATATCCGGCAGCGCGTGTGCTTGTTCCAGCAACTGTAAGCCTTCACGCCCGTTGCGCCCTACAATCACCTCATGCCCTTCTAGCTCCAACATTTGCTGGAGCATGGTCGCCATTTCAACACTATTGTCCACGAGCAAAATGAGCATGGATGCTCCAGGAATGATCGAGATATTGAGTATGGAGTATACTACTAATGCGCTTTATGTGCGAACGTGTCCATCCCCAATCACCACCCATTTGTATGTCGTCAATTCTTCCAGCGCCATCGGTCCGCGTGCGTGCAGCTTTTGCGTGCTGACAGCGACTTCCGCGCCTAAGCCCAACTGTCCGCCGTCGTTAAAGCGCGTGCTGGCGTTGAGCATCACCGCCGACGAATCAACTTCGTTGAGGAAGCGCTCAGCATTTGCTGTGTCGCGCGTAAGGATGCTGTCGGAATGGTTCATGCTGTGCTGCTGGATGTGGTCAATGGCTTCGTCCAGATTGTCCACGACTTTTAGCCCTAAGATCAGCGCCATCCATTCGGTATCGAAGTCTTCGGGTCCAGCGTCTTGAATGGTCTCTCGAACGCCGTTCAGGGCTGCGCTGTCGAGAAGCGCTTTGGCGCGTGGCTCGGCGCGGAAGGTGACGCCTTTGGGCGCGAGATGTTCCACGATGCGCGGCAAAAACTGCGCGGCGACATTCTGATGTACCAGTACGGTATCGAGCGAATTGCAGACGGAAGGGCGCTGCGTGCGTCCGTTGTCGATGATGGGCAGCGCCTTGTCGAGATCAGCGCTCTCGTCTACAAAAGCGTGGCAGATGCCGATGCCGCCTGTGATGACGGGAATGGTGCTGTTCTCGCGGCAGAGCTTGTGCAGCGCTGCACCGCCGCGAGGGATGATGAGATCGACGTATTCATGCAGCCTGAGCAGTTCAGTGATGTACTGGCGGTCTGTGCTGTCGATGTATTGCATCGCATCGGCGGGCAAGCCTTCTGAGTTCATCGCGTTGCGCAGGACGTGCAAAAGCGCAACGTTGCTGCGCCTGATTTCTTTGCCACCGCGCAAGATCACTGCGTTGCTGCTTTTGAGCGTAAGCGCCGCCACATCGACAGTCACGTTAGGACGCGCCTCGTAAATCACCCCAATCACGCCAATCGGTGTCCGGCGGCGAGAAACGCGCAAGCCGTTATCCAGCGTGCGCACATCGAATTCGTGCCCCACAGGGTCGGGCAGTGCGGCGACACTGCGCACATCGGCGGCGATGGACGGCAGACGCTTTTGCAGGCTCATGCGATCCAGCAGCGCAGGGCTGAGTCCGTTCGCGCGTCCGTCTTCGAGATCGAGCGCGTTTTCGGCAAGGATAGCGTCTTCGTTGGCAAGCAGTGCATCAGCGATTGCCAGCAGTGCGCGGTTTTTCTGCTCGGTGGTTGCGCGAGCGAGTTCGCGGGCGGCGGCTTTGGCAAGCGTGCCCATGTGCGTGAGGTTGATGGCGGTTTGCTCATTAATCATGCTGGTTTCCTTATGCTGCTACGAATTCCCGGACATCGACTTGTACACCATCATGTAATGCTTGCTCGGCAGTTTGCAGTAGCTGCGCGCTGATGGCTTCGTCAACATACGCTTCGCCGCAGTTCTCACAGACTGACGCTGGAACACCTTTAATGACTAAGGTGCTGCCGCCGCGTTCTAAGGTGACAGTGACTTTACCAGGCTGCGTGCTGCCATGTTTACAGATCACACACTGCATCATTTCCTTTTCCTTTTGAAATCATCTTCCCAAACGGTGGGATTAGGCTCATAAGCTGTAATAATGATCGTTTCTTCATCGGCGTCATTATCAGCAGCGACAATATGCAAAGGGCGTTTTTCAATCCAGCCGAGTATCAAACGGCTGAGGTAAGGTTGATCATCGGCATACTCTTTAATCACCTCTCCATTGTCAACCACATCACGTACCTCGTCAACACTGATGCTGCGTTCAAACATGCTCTTGAGAGCGTGAAGTCGAAACGAGAGTTTGAAACCCATCATTAGTGACTGTGATGGGCAGCTTCGGTACGTGCACCCATATGTGTGAGGTTAATGATCTGTGTTATTTCTATCATAGGTTCTCCTTACCAGGATGTCCCAATTTTGAGATTGTGCTTGAGTGCGTTGCGATGTGCATGTGTAAAAGTGAGCATTATTCCCACGAATGAGCGTAGAATAGATTTTTCTCCCTCAGTAAGTATGTCCGCTTCAACAATCATTGATAGGATTTACTGATGGATAATACAGGTGTGGTTGTACCAGACGAAAGCCTTTACCTTTAGCTTCTGAACATTGAGCAAGTGAATGAGGATTCATTGAAATATCGATACCCATAGATACAGTTACTTCCCAAAAATATCTCGCACCGCCACGCTGAACCCTGGCAGCACATCACCGCCGCCGAGTGTGTCATCAATGCCCACGAATTTTCCTGTGAATGTCCCAGTTTCGTTGGGATTGGGGCGGCAAATCAGCACCTTTTTCTGTTTGGGATACAGCACCCACAATAGACGAGTTCTGTAGCGCATGTAGGCTTCGATTTTCAAATCCATTTCTTCGGTGGTGTTTCCCGGCGAGACGACTTCGACGGCAAAATCCGGCGCGAAAGGAACGTAGCCCTCGTCGGGAATTGTCGCAGGAATCCGATGCGCTGGAATAAAACCAACGTCAGGCGCAAGCACTGTATCTTTCTCTTGCTGGTTGAGAATATAGCCCGTCCCCGCTGCCGTGATATCACCCAATTGATGCTGATTCACATAGCGAGTTATCAGCCAGCTTACATTTGCGACAATGACACCATGCAACCAGCCGTTGAGGGGCATTTCATAGAGTTTGCCCTCAATCAACTCAAACTGTTTATCCCAGCCATCTGTGTGATGCGAGATGTTCCACAAGTCATCAATGGTGTGGATACGTTCAAGCATGGGTGTCTGGTAAGTTTTTGTCAAAACGAATAACGAATAACGAACAACCAACAACCTCTATCATACCCCAAAATGCACATCGGAGACGTGTTCCAACGCCTGCCGCACATAGTATAGGTCGATCTGTTCCAGTGCTTCGCGGAACCAATCGCTGGCTTGCGCGAACTTTGTTTCCAAGTCCTGTACATTGGCGATGAAGAACAGCGGCTCAAGGCGCTGCACCACATCAGGCGGCAGATTGTAGTGGATATAGCGTGTGTGGAAGTTGTAGCGTGTGGGATCGTGTTGGATGCGCAGCACTTCGACCAGCGGGCGCAGCGTCCACGACTGATAAAACGCCAGCGCTTCGATAGCGTTGTGGCGGTGGATTTCCTTCAACGTCAGCACCTGAAACATCTCAAACAGTACACGCAAGGTGTCGATGCGTCCCTGAATGGCGCTCAGGTGCGCGTCGATGTCCAGCGGCATTGTTTTCAGCAAATCTGTCTTATCGAAGTGAATGATCGCTTCACCGTGAATCTCAGGCTGCAAGAAGCGATTCTCGTTTGAGAGCTGCATGACCACGAAATCCAGCAGCAGAAACGGACTGGCATCTTGCAAACGGTAAAACGTTTGGTGATGCCCATGCCATGTGGGCTGCGGGAATTCATAGCGCAGATCAATGGGTGACAGCATGTGCAGCGCAGCTTCGACAACGGCGAACACATCAGCGATACGCTCATCGTCGGCAATCACTTGTAAGTCGATGTCTGACCATTCATCGACACGATCAAAGGATGCAGCGCCACCCTCCCACATCGCGTGAACGTAGGGCAGCGGCTTGAGAGCGTTTTCGAGTGTTGTGAGAAGGGTTTCGCGTGTGAGCATGGGCTACCATTCAAAAATATCTTTAACTGCGACTTTGAAACCGGGCAACACATCTCCACCATCGAGTGTGCCATTGATGTTGAGCGTGCGGATATTGACGTTTTCGGCATCAACGGGCGTATAAATTTCGATAGTTTTGTCTTCGGGATCGAGTATCCACACCATTTTTGAGCCATAGTGTAGATATTCTTTGGCTTTGTTATGCACTTTTGTCGGACGATCAGAAGGAGAAATTACCTCAACTGCGAGTTCCGGGGCAAAGGGTACAAAGCCGGGAATCCTTTTGGGAAGCTTTGTAAAAGATACAAAGCCAACATCAGGATAGCGTACAAGATCAGGATTATTGTCCAACATATAGCCACCATCTGCGCCTGTAACATGCCCTAATTTGTTTTTTTGAACAAATTGGACAATCAATGAGCCGAACCAGAGTCCTATTGCTGATGCTTCTTCACCTGACACTGGCATCTCCTCTAGTATTCCATGAACCAATTCATAGCGCTTGCCGTCTTCAAATTCCATGAGCAGAAATTCTTCTGCCGTAATCAAGCGTTCTTTCGTGACCATCGCTCAATCTCCTATCAACCACTACTTCTCCAATAATACCATGTTGTTGCGGTGGATTACGGTGTCGCCATAGCTGTAGCCCAATACCTCGCTGATCTTTGATGACTTCACACCGCGAATTTTACGCAGGTCATCGCTGTTGTAATTGGTCAACCCATAAGCGACGCGCTTGCCATCGGGTCCAATCACCAGCAGCGTTTCCCAGCGCTCAAAGGTATCCTCCACTGTGGTAATCCCCACTGGGAGCAAACTCTTGCCGCCCGCCAGGAGCGCTTTGACCGCCCCGGCATCAATACGCACGACTCCATGCGCTTTGTCGAGCAGCATCCAGCGCTTGCGCGTTTCCAGGTGCGTCTCTAGCGCCTCGAAGCGCGTGCATATATCCCCATCACCATTCAGCACGCGCGCTAAAACATCACTTGCTGTTCCAAGCGCGATGTAGGTGGTGACGCCGCTGCGGGTCGCCAACTGTGCGGCTTGCAGCTTGGTGAGCATACCGCCTGTACCCTGCTGCGTGCCTGCTGCGCCCGCCAGCGCCCATATTTGAGCGTCGATAGCTGCCACACGCGGGATGTGGCGCGCGTTCGTATCCTGCCGGGGGTCGGCACTAAAGAGTCCGGGTTGGTCGGTGACGAGGATCAGCGCATCAGCTTCAATGGCGCTGGCAACCCTTGCTGAAAGGTTGTCGTTGTCGCCAACGCGCACTTCTTCGGTGGCAGTGGTATCGTTCTCGTTGATGACCGGGACAATGCGGTGATTGAGCAGTGTGCGCAGCGTCTCACGGGCGTTGAAGCGGCGCGTGCGTACTTCCAGATCATCGCCGCTTAACAGCACCTGCGCCACGACAATGTGAAAAATGTCGAACAGGTCTTCGTAGATGTGCATCAGGCGGCTTTGCCCGATAGCGCTCAACATCTGCTTGGCGGGGACATCGGGGGCGAGTTCAGGGAAGCCGAGCCGTTCGCGTCCGGCGGCGACTGCGCCCGACGAGATGAGCGTAATCTCATGCCCCTGTGCGTGCAGGCGCGCGATTTGCTGCACCATTTCAAGGATGCGCTGCTTGTTGAGGTGCGGTGTGCCGCCCGTGAGTGTGCTGGTGCCGAGTTTGATGACGATTCGCATGGGAGTTGTTGGTTATTGGTTTTTAGTTATTGGTAATTCGTGAGGAGCATTATACTGGTAAGGTGTACAGATAGGGGAGGTGAGGATGGAATTGGATGCAACTCCTGAGGCACGCTTGACACGGGCACGGGCGTCGTTAGAAGGGCTGTCAGTGGGCGATACGTTTGGCGATCAATTCTTTGAGATTGCTCAAGCCTCGCTGCCATATTATTTTGAGACACGAACGCTGCCAACTGCTGACCCATTTTGGCGTTACTCCGACGATACCAATATGGCGTTGTCGGTTTATGCGACTTTGAACCAACATCAGACGATTAATCAAGATACGCTGGCGACAAGTTTTGCTAAGTATTATCACCCGTCGCGTGGCTACGGCTCGTCGATGCATGGTTTGCTGAACCGAATCGCGCTTGGTATGAATTGGCGACATGAAGCCAGTAAGTTGTTTGAAGGACAAGGCTCACATGGTAACGGCGCGGCGATGCGCGTTGCGCCGTTGGGTGCATACTTCGCTGATGACATGGATTTAGTTATCGAACAGGCAAAGTTATCGGCAGAAATTACCCATACAAATCCCGAAGGTATTGCTGGTGCGATAGCCGTTGCTGTTGCGGCGGCGTATGCCTGTCGTTTAAAGGGACAACCTGCGCCGACACGGCAGGAGTTTATCGACATCGTGCTGCCGCATATCCCGAACAGTATCGTCAGCGAACGACTGCGACATGCACGCGAGTTGACAGAAGGTTCAACATTGTTATTGGCGGTAGCAGCGCTGGGTAACGGACGCATGATTTCGGCACAGGACACCGTTCCCTTTGATTTGTGGTGTGCGGGTGAAACACTGTCGAATTACACGGACGCTATGTGGTTAGCTGCTGCGGCTTCAGGCGATATTGACACCAACTGCGCCATCGTCGGCGGGATTGTGGCATGTTATATGGGCATGGAGGGTATTCCGGCGCAGTGGATAAAGCGTCGTGAGTCGCTGCCTTCGTGGGCGTTTGAGGAAATATCAATTTGAAGAAAGAGGGGTTGAGACGGACGATAAATTTATCGTCCCGACAGATTCTTGCTTGGGTGCTGCCATTTTTAGCGGCGGCAGCGCTGTATACGTGGACGGTGCGGCTGCCGTTTTTTTCCGACGATGTGCTGCATTTCCGCTACGCGACCCAGGTACAAACACTCAACATCTGGACGAAGCCAGACATCACAGGCATTTACTATCGCCCGATAGTGAATTTCATCCTGCATGTGGGGTTAGTATATGGCGGCGTGCCGCTGTCCGCGCCGATCTGGCATATGGTGATTCTATGGAATCACCTGCTGAATCTTGCACTGGTCGGCGCATTGGCGCGCGCGCTTCGCCTGAAAACGGGCGCGCAAGTCGTGGCGATGCTGGTGTTCGCGCTGTTTCCGTTTAACGCGCAGGCGGTGGTGTGGGTGCTGGCATGGTTTCATCCGCTGGTGACAACGGCGGTGCTGGCATTTTGTGTGGCGGGATTAAGATTTTTGAACCGCCAAGACGCCAAGTTCGCCAAGAAAAGAAAGAGAAAAGAGATTGGATGGATAGCAGCGGCGTGGGTAGTTGGTGGAATTGCGCCTTTTATTCACGAGAACGGTGTATTGGCTGTGCCACTGCTGGGATGGCTCGTGCTATGTCGATATGGTGTCCGTGAGACAAGAGTGCGATGGAAACAGTTGATACTGGTGATGCTGCCGCCGCTGCTGTGCACACTGCTGTACTTCTGGCTGCGGCGGGTGCTGTTTAACCCAGTAGGTGAACAAGCTGCGTTGGGAACTTATCTGTTTGAGAATATGGCAGTTTTTGCGCAGGGAATCAGTTTTCCGCTGCAATTTTTGGCGGCTCGTCTGCCGTTTGATGGTGTGACGCAAGCGTGGCTCGGATTCGCGGCGTTCGTAGGGATTGTTTGTGTGGTGATGGTGCGGACAACCCATGTCTCGTCCCTACAAAGAACTGTATTGGCGGGATTAGGATGGTGGGTGCTGGCGAGTCTTCCTGCCGCGTTGGCATTGACGCCGATTTATGTGCAGTTGAGTGAAAGGCTGCTGTATGTGGCTGCGCCAGGTGTTGCGCTGGTGTATGGGGCGTTGTTGGGGAGTGATAGGGCAAGGCACGCCTTGACACTGCGCGTGGTGCGAGTTGTAACAGTGTTGGGGATTGTAGTGCTGTCGTTGGGGTTTATTGTGGGGCAGAATCGCTTGTTTGAAGCGTTGGGCAATGGCTATCGTGAGATGAGTGATTTGCTGCGCGAGGCTGAGGATGTGCCGACGCTGCTGGTGAATATGCCGCAGCAGGTCGATGCGACGAGCTATACGCTGCCGCTGACACGCGAACATGCCTTTATGCTGCATGAATATTTGCCGCTGCGGGATTTTGTGTGGCTCAATACCGGGCGTGAGTTCAGTCAATTGGGCGCGGTGGTCTATCCTGATATTTTGGATACGTGGGAAGGCTATGCGCCGTACTTTTACAGCAGTGGTAATTTGAGCGTGGCGCAGAGTGACCGGGTGATCCTTTTTAGCCTCATCGGTGGGCAGTACAGGGCGCGGCTAGCAGGGGCAAGGGTGGATGAAATTGAGGGGATGGTGGCGGATTTTGGGAGTGTGCGGCTGCTGAGCGTGACGTTTGCGCGTGAGGGAGATTTTGTGCGTGTTGAGCTGCGGTGGCGACGGGAAAGTGATGCCGAAATTCCCTATGTTGTGTTTGCGCATCTGTTGTGCCAGCAGGAACTTATCAGCCAGAGTGACGGGGCACCTGTAGGGAACTTATATGAGTTCGCGGCGTGGCAGGTGGGTGAATCCTGGATCGACTACCGATACCTCGATTTGAGGGAAGGTGGTACACCGGACGATTGTCTGGCGCTGCGCGTGGGATTGTATCGGCGTGATGATGGCACAAGGGCGCTGGCGACGGATGCGACGGGAAATGTGATGGGGGAATGGGTGATCGTGCCAGTCGATAGTCGATAGTCGATAGTCGATAGTCATTAGTCGATAGTCGATAGTCGATAGTCATTAGTCGATAGTCGATAGTCGATAGTCGATAGTCGATAGTCATTAGTCGATAGTCGATAGTCATTAGTCGATAGTCGATAGTCGATAGTCGATAGTCGTTAGCAAAATGCGGAAGATGAACCGCAAAGGCGCGGCGTTGGGTACAACGGAGGACGCAAAGAAAATACAGATAAGTTGCGGATGAGCTATTCCACGATAGAATAGGTTTCATGAGTCAATTGACACCTGATGAGACAATACCTTCGCCAATTAAGCGGCGAAACGGTCAAGACGGCGAACGCGAATGCCGCTGAAGGCGGTAAGGCGCTGC